>NZ_JBXWPK010000006.1:0-250445 GCF_059611825.1 Ruegeria sp. CDSA221 | reverse complement strand
CGGTCGCCGAAGGCCTGTCTCGACCGATCGGCCCATCGCATCGACAGGCGCATTGATTCAGCAATTCGATCCCGATCTGCGGGTAGGGCTGGACATTCGTCAAAACACATCACGATGTCCGACCCCAAAAGGCGCTGTATCTCCATCGAGCGTTCCGGGGTCAGCTCGTGCTTGGACCCATCCACGTGAGATTTGAAGGTCACGCCCTTTTCGGTCAGTTTGCGCAGACCAGCCAGGGACATGACCTGAAATCCACCGGAATCCGTTAGGATCGGGCGATCCCAGTTCATGAACTTGTGCAACCCGCCCAAACGGTCGATGCGTTCAGCCGTAGGGCGCAGCATCAGGTGATAGGTGTTCCCCAACAAGATATCGGCACCGGTTGCACGAACACTCTCCGGCATCATCGCCTTGACCGTCGCGGCAGTTCCCACTGGCATGAACGCCGGGGTACGCACCTCGCCGCGCGGCGTGTGGATCACTCCGGCGCGGGCCTTGCCGTCGGTGGCCTTCAGGTCAAATGAGAAACGGTCTGTCATTGGGCATCCTCGGGTCACTGAACCGGGCAGGATTTGCCCGATCTGTTCAGCCATTGCAAGTTGTCAGGGTAAAGAGGCAACCTGCCGGGTAAACAGATCAACAACCCCTGCCCCGTCAACATCCCGGCATACCAGCACAGCCGGTCGCGTCGAGACCGGACGCGTAGCGCCGGATTCCGTACCGCCTACAATTACCTCAACCCCGGTTTCGACCATCTCGAACATCGTGCCATGGGTGCAGGCGATCACAGCAGTCGAGTCATGCAGGCCGCAGCCCTCCAACCCGCCGATATCCTTGTAGAATTTCAGGTAAAATACCGAGATGTCGCGCAGGAAAGCCCCCATATCGGGCGAGCGTTGGGCCAGACCGTCAAAATCCGCACTTTTGTACAGCGTTTTCAGGGTGACATCCAATCCAACCAAAACGGTCGCCGGCGGTGCTGCAAACACTTCATTTGCGGCAAGGGCATCGTGATAGATGTTTGCTTCGGCATGTTCCGTGATGTTGCCTGGGCAGAAAACCGCCCCACCCATGATCACCAACTGTTTGATGTTCTGCGAAAACTCAGGATCCAGACGCATCGCCGCAGCAATATTAGTCAAGGGGCCGATTGCACAAACCGTCAGCTCTCCCTTGTGGCGGCGCGCCATTTCAACCAGGAATTCCGTGGCATTCAATTCATGGTTCGCTCCGATTTCCGGGATATCGGTAATATCCCCAAAACCTTCGGGACCGTGAACATGTTCGGACGGTGCGTGGTGCCCTGTTCCCTGTGGGTAGGCCGCGCCTTGGGCGACCGGAATGTCCAACTCAAGTTTATCCACCAAAAACCGTGCATTGCGGCTGGATTGATGAACGTGGGTGTTGCCAAAAACGGTCGTCAGGCCGATCAAGTCAATCTCGGGGGCTGCAGCGGCATATGCAATGGCCATCGCATCGTCGATGCCGGGGTCTGTATCAATAATCAGTTTCATCCCAGCCCGATAGCGCAAACGCGAGGGGATGCAAAGCGGTCACAATAGCAAAAACTAACCAAAATCCATGGATCAGCGTTTTGAATCCAAGCACAATCCCTCCATACCAGAGTTGAAAAAGGGCGATTCAACCCCCAAATGTATACTATCGTACACAATAAAAGAGGACAGATATGACCGAAGACCAAATCATTGGATTGCTTTCATCGAACATAATTTACCTGCTCGCGGCGGCATTGATCGTCATCATCACGCTAAAAGGCATTAAAATCGTTCCGCAATCAGAAAAGTATGTGGTCGAACGGTTCGGTCGCTTGCATTCGGTGCTTGGCCCTGGGATCAACTTTATCGTTCCTTTGCTAGATGTTGCGCGGCACAAGATATCCATTCTGGAACGCCAGCTTCCCAATGCAACGCAGGATGCAATCACCAAAGATAACGTTCTGGTCCAAATCGACACTTCGGTCTTTTACCGCATCCTAGAGCCGGAAAAGACAGTCTACCGCATCCGCGATGTAGATGGTGCTATCGCGACGACCGTTGCCGGTATCGTCCGGGCGGAAATCGGCAAGATGGACCTGGACGAAGTTCAGTCGAACCGTGCTCAACTGATCACTCAGATTCAAGGAAGCGTCGAAACCGCAGTGGATGACTGGGGGATCGAAGTGACGCGCGCCGAGATTTTGGACGTTAACCTCGATCAGGCGACCCGTGACGCGATGCTGCAACAGTTGAATGCTGAACGCGCGCGCCGCGCGCAGGTGACCGAGGCCGAGGGCAAGAAACGCTCTGTTGAGCTTCAGGCCGACGCCGAACTCTATGCGGCAGAACAAACGGCCAAAGCGCGCCGCATTCAAGCCGAAGCCGAAGCCTATGCAACCAGTGTCGTTGCCCAGGCGATTAAGGAAAACGGTATCGAGGCGGCTCAGTACCAGGTTGCATTGAAACAGGTTGAGGCATTGAACACGCTGGGCACCGGCAATGGCTCGCAGACTATCGTTGTACCTGCCAATGCGCTTGAAGCTTTCGGAAACGCCTTCAACATGCTGAAAGGACGTACATAATGGCTGATCCCTTTTGGTTAACATGGTGGCTATGG
Source organism: Ruegeria sp. CDSA221 (assembly GCF_059611825.1). Taxonomy (NCBI): domain Bacteria; kingdom Pseudomonadati; phylum Pseudomonadota; class Alphaproteobacteria; order Rhodobacterales; family Roseobacteraceae; genus Ruegeria; species Ruegeria sp. CDSA221. The sequence goes on along the minus strand of NZ_JBXWPK010000006.1, from coordinate 247,832 downwards.
CTGGCTGGCGCGTTGGCTTTGGGCATCCTCGAAATAGTCCTACCTGGGTTCATCTTTCTGGGTTTCGCCATCGGGGCCGGGCTGACGGGTATTCTGCTGGCAATCCCTGGAATAGCACCGTCGCTGCCGATCCTGCTTATGATCTTTGCGACTTTGTCGCTGATTGCCTGGCTGATCCTGCGCCGCGTCTTTGCTCTGCCCCATGGCCAGGTGAAGAAGTTCAGGCATGACATAAACGACTAAACTCTTATGGCACCCCTTTAGGGGGTGTCATTGTGCCTCTGGACGCTGCCCGAGGCTTTCCCTATATAATTCGTCAGGTAACAAACCAGAGGCACGAATGACTCATCCGAGCGAACAGTTTGAAGGCACACCTCTTATTGCCCCTTCAACGATTGAACACCCTCTTTATGAGCCGGTGGTCGACGCCTGCCGAACGGTTTATGACCCCGAAATCCCTGTAAACATCTATGATCTGGGTCTGATCTATACGATCGACATCACCCAGGAAAACGCGGTCAAGGTCATCATGACACTGACCGCGCCCGGCTGCCCGGTTGCCGGCGAAATGCCTGGGTGGATCGTCGAGGCAATCGAACCCGTGGCCGGCGTTAAAGAAGTTGACGTGGAACTGACCTGGGAGCCTCCCTGGGGCATGGAAATGATGTCAGACGAAGCGCGTCTGGAACTTGGATTTATGTAAGGCCAAGTGCGAAGGTCTGCTGTTATTGAATTCCGCAGGTCGATTTGATTTCGTCCGACCTCTGGTTAAGCTTCTCTATGTAATCTCCTGATAACATAGTTAGTCTTTTCTTTTCGGTTCCAGTCACAAGGCCCAGAAGCGCCCCAGCAGGTGTAATGGCAATTACACTTTTGGCCTGCTCTTCTTCTGCATGTTTTCGTTCGGTTGCAATCGCGCGCAAATCACCTTCTGCCGTTGCACAGTTTACCGGATGTTGCTTTTCTTCTGCGATCGCCGTCTGAGCCAAAAACACAGACAGCATCAGAGAAGGAATTGTAAGAATATCTTTTTTTCTAAACCAAAGTCTTTTCATGCTGTTCAGCCTCAAATAATTTCCAAAAGTGGATCATGAGTCAGGCTATGACGAGTGTAATTTGCAAAGCAAGCCTTGCTTACCGACTGGGGCGGGAAATCTAATCCGACAGTAAAAGTTAGGTAAGAAAACCTGCTATGTCTTGAGCCTGATGCCTCGCGGCACTACATTAGCAACAACGAACAACGACGGAGATCATGATGTTCGGCATCCCCGGCAAACAGGCCGTAACAATGACACCAAAGGCTGCAGAGCAGATTGCCCGCCTGATGACTTCGGGCGGCCATGCTGGTTTGCGTATTGGCGTCAAGAAAGGCGGCTGTGCCGGGATGGAATACACCATGGACTATGTCGACCAGCCTGACACCAATGATGAAGTGGTCGAGCAGGACGGCGCGCGGATCATGATCGCCCCGATGGCACAGATGTTCCTGTTTGGAACAGAGATCGACTATGAGGTCTCGTTGCTTGAATCCGGTTTCAAGTTCCGCAACCCGAATGTTGTAGATGCCTGCGGTTGCGGAGAATCCATCAAGTTCGACGAAAGCATTGCAACTCAGCCTTAAGACGCTGCCTGCAAGTGCACATAGGTCTCGTTGAAACGACGCGTCAAGTGTTCTCCTGCCTGGATGACATTCTCTGAATGTGGCGGGGCAACATTGGTGTCATAAGACGGGTTGAAGAACAAAGGAACCGACAGCCTTTCAGCAGATCCACCGATCACACGGTGCAGAGTTGCCTTGACCGCCCCTGCCGTCCAGAACTCCAGCATCTCCCCAAAATTGATAATGAATGTTCCGGGCTGCGCTTGGACCTGAGCCCAACTCTGGTCCGGCATCTGTACCTCTAGCCCTGCTCGACCATCGGTGGCCAGCAGGGTCAGACAGCCATAATCAGTGTGCGCTCCGATACCGAAATCCTTTTCGCCTGCCCAGACTGGCCTTTGCGGGTAAAAATTGCCGCGCAACAGGGCCATGGGCGTGTCGAAGGCAGTGTCAAAGCTGTTGGCATCCTTGCCCAATGCCACCGAAATGGCGCGCAACACCCGCATGGCAACCGAACAGGCGTCACCATAATAGGCCTCGATGATTGATCGAAACTCGGGCACAGCTTCCGGCCATTGGTTCGGGGCATAAACCGAGAGGTTCTTGCCAAAGTACCTATTGGTCTCAGCTAGCTCGTATCCGCAATCGAACACCTCTTTGAAGTCAGGATTTGCAGCGGGATCTACCTGTTCCGAGCGCGAGGCGCCCCACCCGCGGTTGGACCCGGTCACAGCCATATCAACACGCCGTTTCTCGGCCTCTGGCAGCCGGAAGAATGCGTGATATGCCGAGATGACCCGTTCCACCCGACTGGCGGAGAAACCAGTATTGGAGACGGTCAGAAACCCAACTTCACCGACGGCGCGGGTCAATTTGGCCAATTCCGCCGTGTCGCACCGATCCAGTTTTTCAAGATCAAGATGTTCGATCATATTGCTCATTCCACTTCGCGGCGGAAACTGCCGTTTTGCAACGGGCTCTGCAACCGGAATTGTCAGACCTGACTGGCAATGATATCCGGTCACCAGAAAACCGATTTATTTCAAGGGGACGCGATATGCGGCGTAAACTGGCGGCTGGAAACTGGAAGATGAATGGTAATGCTGCCGACTTGAGCGAGCTTCAGGCCCTTTCTCACATGCATGCTGCCCCGGCAGTTGATATTCTGATCTGCCCACCTGCCACCTTGATCCATCGGGCCAAAGAGAAGGTCCCGGGCGGAAACATCCAGATAGGCGGGCAGGATTGCCACGCGGCAAACTCGGGCGCGCATACAGGTGACATTAGCGCCCAGATGCTGGTCGACGCCGGAGCGTCAGCCGTCATTCTTGGCCATTCTGAACGCCGCGAAGACCATGGTGAACAGAATGAAGATGTTCGTGCTAAGTCTATTGCCGCTATGAATGGTGGGCTAAAGGCAATCATCTGCGTCGGTGAAAGCCTGGAACAGCGCGAGGCCGCCAATACCCTGGATATAATCGGCGGTCAGATGTCCGGCTCGATCCCGGATCAGGCAACGGGCGAAAACCTAATAGTCGCCTACGAACCGATCTGGGCCATTGGCACGGGCAAAGTGCCCACTCTGGATGAAATCGGTCAGGTGCATGACTTTATCCGCGCGCGGCTGGAACGGCGCTTTGGCGAAGGCGTTGGGCGTTCGGTCCGGCTGCTTTATGGCGGCTCGGTCAAGCCATCGAACGCCGCCGAGATTTTCGCCGTGTCGAACGTGGATGGTGCGTTGGTTGGCGGGGCAAGCCTGAAGGCTGACGATTTCTCGGGCATCATTCAGGCTCTGGAACAGGCCTGATCAGGCCAGTTTCATCGTCACCATCCCGGCAATGATCAAGACTGCCGCGCAGATCCGCGTGGCGGTCAGGGCTTCGCCCAAAAACAAGATGCCAACGGTAAACGCGCCAACCGCTCCTATTCCCGTCCAGATGACATAGGCTGTTCCCAAAGGCAGCGTCCGCATGGCCAGTGCCAGCAAGGTGAACGAACCCAGCATCGAAACTGCCATCAAGGCGGTCGGCCAGAACCGGGTGAACCCGGCAGATTGTTTCATCGCCACGGCCCAGACAATTTCAAGCAGGCCGGCAAACAACAGGATAATCCAGGGCATAGAAGAGACCTCTGATCAGTCCGGGTCGTCCCGGATACTGTCCCGTGATGGGGAGGTCGTCCTCTGCCCTTTAGATAATCCCCTTGGCGCCCCGTTCAAGACGCAGAGACCGGGCAGAGATCCCCTGCCCGGTCTTTTTCTCAGCGGTTGGACCCGCTAGTTTGTTATGATCTCCGGCCCCATGAAGGTGTTGGGCAGGAAGGTGGATATCCACGGGATATAGGTCACCATGATCAGGAAGACGAACAGGACCGCCAGGAATGGCAGGGCCGCCCGGACAACGCCCATCATCGGCATGCCCGCAACACCCGAGGTCACGAACAGGTTCAAGCCGACCGGCGGTGTAATCATCCCGATCTCCATGTTCACAACCATGATGATGCCTAGGTGAATCGGGTCGATGCCCAGCTCGATTGCAATCGGGAACACCAGTGGTGCTACGATCACCAGCAGGCCCGAAGGCTCCATGAACTGGCCGCCGATCAGCAAGATCACATTGACCACGATCAGGAAAGTCACCGGTCCCAGACCTGCCGACAGCATGGCAGTTGCTATGTGCTGCGGTACCTGTTCATCCGTTAGAACATGTTTCAGGATCAGGGCGTTGGCGATAACGAACAGCAGGGTAACGGTCAGTTTCCCAGCTTCGAACAACGTCTGCTTGGTGTCGGGGTGAAAAATCGCCGTGATCAGCGCATAAGGCTTTCTGAGCAAAGAGATATTCTTTTCCTCACCCTCGGTGCTGAGGGGACCCATGTCCTTGTAGACGAAGCTGGCAATCAAAAAGGCATAGACTGCGGCCACCGCAGCGGCCTCGGTCGGGGTAAAGATACCCCCATAGATGCCACCCAGAATGATCACGATCAGGAACAGACCCCAACCTGCTTCGCGTGCCGAGACAAGGATTTCGCCCCAGCCTTTCCATTCACCCTTGGGTAGGTTCTTGACCTTGGCCATCACATAGATGGTAATCATCAGCATCAGCCCAGCCAACAGACCGGGGATCACACCGGCGAGGAACATGCGCCCGACAGAAACTTCGACAGCGGCGGCATAGACCACCATCACGATCGACGGCGGAATCAGAATACCCAGCGTTCCTGCGTTACAGATAACGCCGGCGGCGAATTCCTTGGAATAGCCAACCTGCCGCATACCAGCGATCACAATCGACCCGATGGCCACTACCGTAGCCGGAGACGACCCCGACAGGGCCGCAAACAGCATACAGGCGAACACGCCCGCAATCGCCAGACCTCCGGGCAAGTGCCCCACGCAGGCAATCGAGAAACGGATGATGCGCCGAGCCACGCCGCCCGTGGTCATGAAGGACGAGGCCAGAATGAAGAAAGGGATCGCCAGCAGGGTAAAATGCCCTTCGAAAGCCTCAAACAAGGTACCTGCGACCGAGGCGAGCGAACTGTCGGAATAGATCAGTAGAAACAGGGTCGAACTGAGCCCCAGCGCCACCGCAATCGGTACACCGATCAACAGTAAGCCTACGACCATCGAGAACAGAAGAATGACATCCATCAGTTGTGCTCTCCTTGCTGAGCGCGGACTTCTTCAATCTCGTCCTCGACTTCGTGGCTAGCGACCATCCGATCGGCTTCGCCGCGCCAAATCTGTACCGCAACCTGCGCAAAGCGGATCACCAAAAGCAGCATCGACACGGGCAGAACCAGATACGGCACCACCTTGGGCAGTTTTTCATAGCCCTCGCCATAGTTGATCAGATCCTCCAGAAACCGCAGCGGGGCAACCATCGGAATGTCGTCGACCTCATAAAAGCTCTGACTGCGCGCATCGAAGTTGAACCCGGTAGGGAACCACCGCCCCGATGTGGGCGGCAGATCCGCGAACACGGCCCAATAGTCATATGCGCCTTTTAGCATCAGCAGAGAAAACACCAGACAGCAGACTACAGCGATCAGAGCCAAAATCCGTCGAGGCGCCGGGCTGAGCATGTTCAGGATGGCGTCCACTCCCAGATGGGCGTGTTTCTTGACGGCATAAGACGCCCCAAGCAGCACCAACCAGCCGAAGGCGAATACCGTCAGCTCCAGTGCCCATAGGATATTGGAATTAAAGAAATACCTTGCGATCACATTGGCAAATGTCACAGCCGTCATCAGGCCCAGCAACGATGCGATCAAGGTTTCTTCGATATGGTCGACCAGCCCGCCTTGGCCGGATTGCGCACCAGACATCTATCTGTCCCCACATTTTTTTGAGATAAGTGCTGTTTGGGCGGGCCAAATCGGCCCACCCTGCCTGCGCGTCGAATACTCCCCAGTCCCCGGACGCGCGGCGTATACCAGGATCAGAACCCGGCGTTGATAGCCTGTGCGGCGTCGATCTTTTCTTGACCCACGTCACCGGCGAACTGTTCCCAGACAGGTTTCATGGCGTCGATCCAGGCCTGACGCTGTTCAGGGTTAAGTTCACGGATGATACCGCCCGCATTTGTGATCGAGACCTTGGCTTCCTCGTTCACCGAGAAGGATTCTTTGTTCCGCTGTTCTGTCACTTCGCCCAGAATGGTCAGGAACTGTTCGCGCACCGCAGGATCCAGGCTGTCCAGCCAGTCAACCGATGTCACGACCAGATAGTCGATGACACCGTGGTTGGTTTCAGTGATACCGTCCTGAACCTCAAAGAACTTCTTGCCGTAGATGTTGGACCAAGTGTTTTCCTGTCCGTCGACGACACCTTGCTGCAACGCGCCATAAACCTCTGAGAAAGCCATTTTCTGCGGGCTTCCGCCAATCGCCTCCATCTGCGCGACCAGCACGTCAGAAGATTGGACGCGGAATTTCAGGCCATTGGCATCCGACGGATCGACCAGCGGTTTGTTGGCCGACATCTGTTTCATGCCATTGTGCCAGAATGCCAGCCCCTGCAGGCCACGGCGCTGCATGCTGTCTTTCATCGCCTGACCGTCAGCCGAAGCCTGAAATGCGTCTACCGCATCAATGTTCTTGAACATGAACGGCAGGTCGAACAGGCGGAATTGCTTGGTGAACTTCTCGAACTTGGACAATGACGGGGCCGCCAGTTGCACATCGCCCTGCAACATCGCCTCAAGGACTTTATCGTCGTTATAGAGCGTGGAGTTCGGGTAGACCTCCATGCACATCACGCCGTTCATCTCATCATTAACGCGCTGTTCCAGCAACGAGGCTGCAATACCCTTGGGATGTTTATCGGTATTGGTCACATGCGCGAATTTCACGACGATTTCGCCGTCTTCACAAGCGGCCATGCCTGCGGTTGCTGTTACGGTTAGAGCGACGGCCGTCGCTGCCGTTGTCAAAAATTTCATCAGTCGAGTTCTCCCAGATACTTCACTACGTCTCCGGACGCGCAGAAGCCGTCCCATGGCGGCGAGTGAACCGAATCGGGGTCAAGCCCTCAACTTATTGTGGGCTTCACTACCGGGTAGTATTTTATCATTTATTTACTGAGTGTTACGCACTTTCTGTCTGGTATCCATTTAAGCCATTCGGGAAGCCGTGCGAGAATCCGCACATATATATGCGCCATTGTGTGGATTTCCGCACAAATAGCGATTCGCCGAACGCGAATCGTTTACCAGGTTTTGGCTCTTCCCACGGTCGGCGTCAGCGGACTGCTACACCCAACAGCTTAACCGCATGACAATGCGGGAAAAGCTGGCAGGAGCTTTCACCTACGGTAGTCTTCCGGACGAATGTGATATCGCGCCAGTTTGTCGTAAAAGGTCTTGCGAGGCAGCTTTAGCGCCTTTGCGGCTTCTGATGCCTTGCCGTTATGCCGGCCAAGGGCAGCAATCAGCAGAGATCTTTCGACCCGTGCCATCTGCTCGCTCAACCCCAGTTCTGCGGCCTGCGAGACATCTTCAGGCATTCCCAGCACAAACCTCATTGCGGCTGACATCAGCGACCGTGCGTTACCCGGCCAGTCTCTGGTCATCAGCGATGCCAGATGGTCCGACGTGATTTCCGGTTCCTTTATCCCGGCCTGTTCGGCTGCCTGTGCTACATAGTGGCGGAAGATTACAGGTATATCCTCGGGGCGCTCGGCAAGCGACGGTATGCGAACGCGCATCACATCCAAACGATAGAACAAATCCGCAAGGAACCGTCCATCCGAAGACAATTCGGCCAGGTCAGTGGTCGTGCCCGCCAGAATTCGGGCGCCTACACCCTGTTCAACCATCTCCAGTGCGGCAAATTGCGTGGCCTCGGGCATGGCCGAGATTTCGTCCAGAAAAAGGGAACCACCGGCTGCATCTTCGCAGACATGAACCAGATCGCTGGTCGACAAACCGGCGGATGGACGTTTGACAAATGGGCCCTGACTTTGCGGCGACATTAGGTGAACGACCTCGGCAACTTTGGACACTCCGCTGCCAGCCGGTCCGGTGACCAAAACTTCGGCCCCTGTCTGGGCTACTGTACGAACCCTTTCCCTCAGTTCTTCGGCCTTTGATGAGAGACCGAACAGCAGGCGTGCCGCTGGATCGCCGCGTTCGAGTTCGCTTTTCATTGCGCGTTGTTGCAGGACATGTTCTCGCGCTTCGGATGCCTTGCCCAACACCTTTAGCAGATCTGCCGCGGCGCAGGGCTTTTCCAAAAAGTCGAATGCACCCTGCCCCATGGCCTGCACTGCCATTGGTATGTCGCCTTCTCCAGTCAACAGGATGACAGGCAGATCAGCATCCATATCGCGGGTGTAGGTCAACAGGTGAAACCCGTCCCGACCAGGCATCCGGATATCCGACACGATCACTCCCGCGAAATCCGCCCGGATATGATCCTTGGCCGCCACAAAGGACCCGGCTGTTACGGGTTCATAGTCGGCAAGCTCTAACGTTTGGGCCAGCGCTTCGCGCACTGCCGAGTCGTCATCGACCAAAAGCACTTTGCGGGTCATGCTGCCCCTACGTCCTTGAAATGTTCCAGTTCCACAGTGAATACCGCACCTGTCGGAGCGTTGGTGCCCCGAATATTACCACCAAAGCTTTGAACCAGACCATAAGAGATCGACAACCCCAGCCCCATGCCCTCAGACGAACCGACAGCTTTGGTGGTATAGAACGGCTCGAACAGCTTCTCCGAGTTCTCGATCCCCGGACCTGTGTCGCTGACCGTGACCGTCAGGGTCTTGTCACTGTTTATCGCGATCTTGATCATGCGTTGTTGTTGCTCACTCATGGCATCGGCGGCGTTGTTAATCAGATTTACGAACACCTGCACCAATCTCACTTCGCCACCCCAAGCATAGATAGGGACATCTGGAGCCTGCCATTCCATACGAACGTTTTCCGAATTCAGCCGGGCCTCGGTCAATTCCAACGCCGTTTCTATTACCTGAACCAGATCAACTCTGCCCATGGGCTCGTTTTCATTGCGGGCAAAAGCCCTGAGGTTCTTGATAATTCGCGCCATTCGCGCGGCCAAATCGGAAATTCTGGTGAGGTTCTCGGCGGCTTTTGACTCGTCACCTCTGGTCAGAAAAGCCGTTCCATTCTCGGCGAATTGGCGAATGGCCATCAGCGGCTGGTTCAACTCATGGCTAATGCCCGCCGACATCTGCCCGAGCGCACTCAACTTCCCGGCCTGTATAAGCTCTTCCTGCGCATGTTTCAGCGCCACCTCTGCCTCTTCCCGTTCATGGACCTCGCGCCGCAGGGCGGAGTTCGCGGCGGTAAGTGCATGGGTTCTGCGCGTCACGCGGCTTTCCAGCACCGCATTGGCCTCAGCAAGCGCGCGCCGGCGTTCGGTTGCCATAAACAAAAGCGCCCCGAAGGCCAGACAGATCGCAGCTACCGCCGCTGCTTGCAAATTCGCCAGACGGCGCGCCGGGGCCACATCCACCAGCACCTCGGCTGTCATGTCTATCACCGGTAGATCAAGTGTAAGGTGTAACGCACGCTGTGGCAGATACCGGCCCCAATTCAAGGTCCAAAGCTCGTGTCGTCCGATCAGATTCGACGAGAAATCGACCGTCTGCCCCTCGGGCGGCACCAGCCCCGGTTGACCTTCGGCCCGACGCCAGAACAACAAGTCGGAACGGTTCGAGATGAACACCACACCTTCCCCATCAATAAAGAAAATGGCCTCGGTACTGCCCCGCCAAGTCTGTTCGACATCCTGCACATCGGCTATAACCATCAATGCGCCTTCGACTATACCGGTGGGACCAAAGGCAGGAGCTGCATAGGAATAGGTTCGATCGCCGCTTGTGGACTCAACCCCGTGGGCACTGCCCATAGCACCCTGCATGGCGCGCCTGAATGCGGGATGGTCTGCCATCGTCAATTCAGGCACCGGGTGGGCGGCTGCAAGTACCCTGCCCAGACGGTCCAGATAGACAATGTTAACGGCGGCAGTTTTGTCTGCCACGTCCAGCAACACAGCCTGCGCGATGGCGCGATCGCTCGGCGTGACAAGCGTTCGAACAGCCGGGTGGCTGGCCATCAAGACAGCCAGCTCCTGATAGACCTGCATTTGTGTGCTAAGGCGGTCGGCGGCCAATTCCAGATCGGCCTCAGCCTTATCGCTCAGCGGCGACAAAGCCTGACGAAAGCCGTATGACCACACTCCAACAGAGAGCAGCCCAACAGCAATCAGAAATGTCAAAATTAACCATACCCTTTGCATGACATTGGGTCTTGCATTCAACGCGCCTCATGGCAAGTGTGCCCGCCATGAAGACTTTGCATCAATCCCCTGTTGACCCGAATTTTGTCCAGAACCCTTATCCGTTCTATGATGCGGCCCGCGCGCATGGCGACCTTGTGTATTGGGCCGACTACCGGATGCACGCTGCGGTATCGCACCGGGCGGTTCAGGCCTTGCTGAAGGACCGTCGTTTCGGTCGCGAAGTGCCGCCGGAAATGCAGCGTCCAGGTCCTGCGCATCTAGCCCCCTGGCTGATGGTCGAATCTCATTCGTTGTTAGAAGCAGAGCCGCCGCGCCACACCCGGCTTCGACGCCTGGTCATGCGCGCCTTTACGTCACGTGCCATTGCGGCACTGGAACCATCAATTCGTGACCTCAGCCACAAGCTGATCGACGCCTTTCCCAAAGCGCCCTTCGATCTGCTGGGTACCTATTGCACGCAAGTTCCGGTCGTCACGATCTGCCGCCTTCTTGGCGTTCCCGAAGAGATGTCTCCGCAGCTTTTGCGCTGGTCGCATGACATGGTGGCGATGTATCAGGCCAGCCGCACGCGCCAGACAGAAGATACCGCCGCGGCCTCGGCAAAAGAGTTCACCGAATTCATCTCATCTTATGTCGAAAAGCGCCGGTCTGACCCTCGGGATGACCTGATTACCCGGTTGATTGCCGCTGAAGAAGATGGTGAAAAACTGTCACGTGACGAGTTGGTTGCAACTTGCATTCTGCTGTTGAATGCCGGTCATGAAGCCACGGTTCATTCGCTAGGAAATGGGCTCAGGACCGTATTGCACCAAGGTGTAAAAGCCGATGCCTTTCAGCCTGAAACCATTGACGCCACTGTCGAAGAAATCCTGCGCTTTGACCCGCCGCTGCATATGTTCACGCGCTATGCCTATGAAGAGATCGACCTGTTCGGGCACAGTTTTAAACGCGGTGACGAAGTCGCTTTGTTGCTTGGAGCCGCGAACCGTGATCCACAAGTCTGGGCCGAACCTCATAAGTTCGATCCAACCCGCCCCATCCTGACCAACAGCAGCTTTGGCGCGGGTCTGCATTTCTGCGTCGGAGCACCGTTGGCCCGACTCGAAATGCGAATAGCGCTGGCGGCACTGTTCGAACGCTGTCCCAACCTGGCGCTCAGCGCGGAACCGGAATATTCCAACAGCTACCATTTTCACGGGCTAAAGCGGTTGATGGTTCAGGTCTGACCGCTAGTTCTCGATCAGGGCATTCAGCGGCAGCATGGTCGTCGATTTGATCTCTTCCATCGACAGCAGAGCGGTCACATTGTGGACGCGCACCTCGGAAATCAGAGTCTGATAGAACACGTCATAGGCGCGCGCGTTTTTGACACGCACCTTGAGGATATAGTCGATATCACCTGCCAGCCTGTGCGCCTCTTGCACTTCGGGGCGGTCCCGCAGGGCTTTGAGGAATTTTCGCTGCCAGTCCGCCTCGTGTTCAGAGGTGCGGATCAGGACGAAAAACGTCGCCTCGAACCCAAGCGCCTCGGCATCCAGTAAAACCGTCTGCTGGCCGATCACTCCGGCCCCCTTCAGCTTGCGGATGCGATTCCAGACAGGCGTCTTTGAACTGCCGACCCGGGCTGCTATTTCGTCCAGCGATTGGCTGGCGTCGCGCTGCAGCTCAACCAGAATTTTCCGATCCGTGTCATCAATCCGCACTGACATTCCAATTTCTTCCTCGTATCGAAACTTTCGTATCGCCTGATCAGCACAACGAAACGCTTGTTCTTATTTATGCGTACATATGGCGCAATACCGGGAATATTTCCTATATTGAGGGTCAAGTCAAACCAACCCGGACCGAAACATGCAAGTGACGCAAACATATCAGGATGCAGGCCATGTCGACTTTGTCGGCGCAGGCCCCGGTGATCCCGAATTGCTGACGCTCAAGGCGCTGCGCGCGTTCGAGCGCGCGGATGTGGTCCTGCATGACCGGCTGATCAGCGCCGAGGTGCTGACCCTAGCCGGGCAAACGGCCGTTCTGGTCGATGTTGGCAAAGCCGGGTTCGGCCCCTCGTGGAAACAGGAAGACATCGACGCGCTGCTGGTAGAGTACGCTCTGAAGGGTCTACGCGTTGTACGCCTGAAATCCGGTGACCCCACCGTATTTGGTCGTTTGGACGAAGAAATCGACGCCGTCGAAGCAGCTGGCATCTCGTGGCAGATTATCCCCGGCATCACCGCAGCCTCGGCCGCAGTTGCGGGCATCGGGCAAAGCCAGACGCGCCGCGGGCGCAATTCCTCGATCCGTTTCCTGACCGGGCACGACATGAAGGGCTTCGCCGATCACGATTGGAGCGCTCTGGCGCAGCCCGGTTCGGTGGCGGCGATCTATATGGGCAAAAAGTCTGCCCGGTTTATTCAGGGCCGCCTGATCATGCACGGCGCCGACCGGGCCACACCTGTGACGCTGATCGAAAACGCCTCGCGTCCTGATCAGCGCATTCTGACCACGACGCTGGATCACATGCCCGCCGATCTGAACGCCTCGGACATGGACGGCCCCACCCTTACTTTTTACGGCCTTGCCCCCCGCCAGGCAGCCAAGGCCCTGACTGAATTCAAAAAGGAGCACGCCTGATGGCCCGCGCTTTTACCCCCAAAGTGGTAACCGCCAACGATCTGTTGGAAGGTGACGTCATCTATCTGACCGAGGACGACCGCTGGTCGCGTGAATTATCCGAGGCAGAGCTGATCACAGACGAAGCCCACGCACAGGTCCGTCTTCTGGATGCCGAACGCCAAGCAGGCAAGATTGTCGGTGCCTATCTGGCGGACGCTATAGCTGGCGACGAAGGCCCAGAACCAACTCATTTTCGGGAAGACTTCCGCCGGACTGGCCCGTCCAACTATGCCCACGGCAAACAGGAAACTTCCCCGCAGCCCCGGGCCTGATCCCTGGCCCTCTCTCTCTCCCCTACAAAGGCCCCAGGTTCGGGGCTGCACTTAAGGACAGCTAATCATGTATCGCTACTCCGAGTTCGACACAGCATTTTTGGCAGAACGCAACAGACAGTTTCGCGCCCAGGTCGAGCGCCGCATTGACGGATCGCTGACCGAGGATGAGTTCAAGCCGCTCCGCCTGATGAACGGCCTGTATCTGCAGTTGCACGCTTATATGCTGCGGGTCGCCATTCCTTACGGCACGCTGAACAGTGCGCAGATGCGCCAACTGGCCCTGCTGGCTGAAAAGTGGGACAAGGGCTATGGCCATTTCACTACCCGTCAGAACATCCAGTACAACTGGCCCAAGCTGAATGACGTGCCGGATATGCTGGACGCGTTGGCCGAGGTTGGCATGCACGCCATCCAGACCAGCGGCAACACCATCCGCAACGTGACCGCCGACCATTTCGCCGGTGCAGCCGCGGATGAGGTCGCCGACCCGCGCCCCTATGCCGAACTGCTGCGCCAGTGGTCGACCGACCACCCGGAATTCCAGTTCATGCCGCGCAAGTTCAAGATCGCCATCACAGGGTCAGAGAACGACCGTGCCGTGATCAAGGCGCATGATATCGGCCTGCAACTAGTCGAACGTAACGGCGTTCTGGGTGCCCGTGTTATCGTAGGCGGCGGTCTGGGCCGTACGCCCATGATCGGCAAAGAACTGTCTGACTTCGTCGCGTTTGACGACCTGCTGGCTTACCTAGAAGCCACTGTTTCGATCTGGAATCAAATCGGCCGCCGCGACAACAAGTACAAGGCGCGCATCAAGATCACCGTGCATGAACACGGCATCGACGCCATCCGCGCCAAGGTGAACGAGCGTTTCCTGCAGGTCCGCCCGCAGTTCAAAGGCGCGGATATGAACCTGCTGGAAGAGATCAAGGGCCACTTCGCTGCACCTACCTTCCGCGAAGCGTCGGTTGCGTCGTTTGAAGGTGCCTACACCAATGATCCGATCTTCCGCTCGTGGGTGGATACAAACATTGCGCCGCACAAGAATGCGGACCACGCGATTGTGACGATCTCGATCAAGAAACACGGCGCGACGCCGGGTGATGCAACTGCCGAGCAGATGCGCGTGATGGCCGATCTGGCCGAAGAGTTCGCCTATGACGAGCTGCGCATCAGCCATGAGCAGAACGTGATCCTGCCGCATGTCCACAAATCGGACCTGCCCGCGATCCACGCAAAGCTGAAGGAATACGAGCTGGCGACCGCCAATATCGGCCTGATCAGCGATATCATCGCCTGCCCCGGCATGGACTATTGCGCGCTGGCAACGGCGCGTTCGATCCCGGTTGCTCAGGAAATTGCGACCCGGTTCGAAGACCTCAAACTGGAGCATGATATCGGCCACCTGAAGATCAAGATCTCGGGCTGCATCAACGCCTGTGGTCACCACCATGTCGGCCATATCGGCATTCTTGGTCTGGATCGTGCGGGCGTCGAAAACTACCAGATCACTCTGGGTGGTGACGGCACGGAAAACGCCGCAATCGGTGATCGTACGGGTCCGGGCTTTGCCTATGATGAGATCGTTCCGGCCGTTGAGCGCATCGTCGAAACCTATCTGGAGCAGCGTGAGGGTGCCGAAGAAACCTTCCTCGAGACCTATCGCCGTGTCGGAATGGCTCCGTTCAAGGCGGCCCTCTACCCCGAGGCGCGAGCGAATGCCGCTTGATCTGATCCAGACTGAACTGGGCCGGGATAGACGTGAACTGACCGAACGGGTCAGTGAGTTGAACGCCCGGTTCCGCCACCACAGTGCGCATGACGTGATGCACGGAGCAATGGAAGAGATCGATGATCTCGCTCTGGTCTCAAGTTTTGGTGCGGAATCGGTGGTGTTGCTGCATATGGCGGCCGTGGTCGACAAGATGACCCCGGTGCTGTTCATCGACACGCAGATGCTGTTCACCGAAACGCTGGAGTATCAGCAGGAGGTGAGCGAGCGGTTGGGGTTGCGAAACGTCAAGATCATCCGCGCGGATGACGACGATGTTCAACGCGACGACCCCTATGGCGCGCTGCGTCTGCGGGACATGGATGCGTGCTGTAACCTGCGCAAGACCTTCCCGCTGCAACAGGCGTTGCTGGGATATGATGGCTGGATCACCGGGCGCAAACGGTTTCAGGCCGGGTCCCGCGCCACGCTTGATTTCTTTGAGGTCGAGGACGGCACAGGCCGGATCAAGGTCAACCCGCTGGCCCATTGGGCGCCCGAAGATGTGCGCGCCTATATGGAGGAGAACAACTTGCCCAGGCACCCGCTGGTGGCCAAAGGATACCCTTCGATCGGCTGTGCGCCCTGTACTTCGCCGGTCAAACAGGGCGAAGACCCCCGCGCCGGACGCTGGCGCGATCAGAACAAGGAAGAATGCGGCATTCATTTTGTAGATGGCAAGATGATGCGCGCCGGAGAGAACACATGAACGTTATCGTAACCGATGAGGGGTTCGCCCCCGATGATTGGACTGATGGCTATGTCACGCTGGAAGACGCGGCCAATGATGTGGTCGCGCTGGATGTCAGCTCAGACACGGATCCCGATGAGCTTGCCGAACGGCTGGGCTGCGCCAAGATGGTGCGCGTCGATTTCCCGTCCTTTGCGGATGGGCGCGGCTTTACCATCGCGCGGACCCTGCGCCTGAAAGGCTATACCGGTCGCTTGCGCGCCAAAGGTCATGTCCTTGCCGACCAGTATGCCATGGCGCGGCGCAGCGGCTTTGATGAGGTCGAGATTGAAGACACTCTGGCCGATCGTCAGCCCGAAGATCAATGGGTGGCTCGCGCCAACTGGCAGGACAACAACTATCAGGCCCGCCTGCGCGGCTAAAATCGCCTTTCGCAGCCTCAAATAGGAACGTAGGGGCAAGAGCCCCCTTTTCCTGACTTGGATCAAAGATTAAACGGAGATGTCGGTTTACTCCACCGGCAGTGAAACGATGACAGAGATGAAACCCGTGACCGAAGCAACCGCCGTGAAGGCCCCCGTTCTGCCGGACGCCCAGACTGTGACAGACGTCAAGCATTGGACTGACAGCCTGTTCTCATTCAAAGTGTCGCGCCCCGCGTCCTTGCGGTTCCGCTCGGGCGAGTTTGTGATGATCGGCCTGCTGGGCGACAACGGCAAACCCCTGCTGCGCGCCTATTCCATCGCCTCGCCGTCCTGGGATGAGGAATTGGAGTTCTACTCGATCAAGGTACAAGACGGTCCTCTGACCTCGAAACTACAGCACATCAAACCCGGCGATCAGATCATCCTGCGGCCCAAACCCGTTGGCACGCTGGTCCATGACGCTCTGCTGCCCGGCAAGCGCCTGTGGTTCTTTGCCACCGGCACCGGCTTTGCACCCTTCGCCTCTCTGCTGCGCGAACCACAGACCTATGAGGATTATGATGAGGTCATAATCACCCATACCTGCCGCGAAGTGGCCGAGCTGGAATATGGTCGTCAGCTGATCGAAGACATTCGCCAGGACGAAATGCTGGCTGAGCTGATGGGCGAAGGTTTTGCGGACAAGATTCGTTACTACCCGACCACCACACGCGAACAGAGCCCCAAGATGGGCCGCATTACCGAGCTGTTGAAAGACGGCACAGTATTTGCCGATCTGGCGATTGAGGGCGGCATCAAACCGGAAACCGACCGTGCGATGGTCTGCGGGTCTTTGGCTTTCAACCTGGATATCAAAAAAATCCTCGAGGATTTCGGACTGCGCGAAGGCGCAAATTCCGACCCCAAGGAATTCGTCATTGAAAAGGCCTTTGTTGGCTAATCCGGTTTGCCGGTCTGATATGCGACATCAGATCGGCAAAAACGCGGGAATATCATGGGAAATTCACGCTGGTGGTCACTTATGCCGCTTGAAACGTCCCGCAGCCCAGTCTAAATTCCGGGCTTGAAATTCTGCAATCATCAAAGGAATGAACCCATAGCTCGCAGACCTCACAACGCGCCGCCTCAGAGAGACACCGGCCCGCGCGTCAATGATAAGATCCGTGCCCCCGAAATTCGCCTTATCGGCGCCGAAGGTGAAAATGTCGGGGTGGTTCATCCCGCCAAAGCCATGCAACTCGCGGACGAAGCCGGCCTGGATCTGGTCGAGATTTCGCCGAATGCAAACCCTCCGGTTTGCAAAATTATGGACTTTGGTAAATTCAAATACGAAACGCAGAAACGCGAGGCCGAAGCGCGCAAAAAGCAAAAAGTCATTGAGGTGAAAGAGGTCAAGTTCCGGCCCAACACCGATACTCATGACTATGAAGTCAAAATGCGCAACGTGTTCAAATTCCTTGAAAACGGCGACAAGGTAAAAGTGACTCTGCGCTTCCGTGGTCGTGAGATGGCACACCAGAATCTGGGCCGTGAGTTGCTGGAACGTGTTGCCGTGGACACCAAGGAAATCGGCAAGGTCGAGAACATGCCCAAGATGGAAGGCCGTCAGATGATCATGATGATCGGCCCGCTGCCGCAGAAGTAAGCCCTGCGACAACTGAGTTATTCGAAACCCCCTCGGATTGAGGGGGTTTTATTTTGCGCTTCGGCTTTTGAACCAGACCCTTGCGTCATTCACATCAAATGCTAGCGAAATCAGGTCAATAACCAGTAGAAACACCAGAAATTTCGCATATCCGGTCGCCAGTTCGGCTTCGCTTGCAAATACTGCAATCACGACGAAAACCATTGGCACCCAACATATTAGATGCGGAAATGCCATCGCTTTGCTCATCCCTCGTGTCGCCAGCATGATCGGAAGATTCAATGCCATCCCACCGATTGAGAGTGCTGCGATTAGAATACCATTTGGCTGATCCAGATACGCCAGAGGTGCCAGATTGGTCGGGATGAGCAGCACCACCAACCAGATCTGTACCCAGGCGGGCAAGTCCCGAAAACTCTTCCAGATGTCGACAATCATCATCGCTCCTTCAGGAATTGACCTTTTGTCGATACCCTATTGAGTAAAAAGAGAAAGTCAGATCAAAAGAGCGTCAGATCGCGGCTTTGAGTGCGGCCTCCAGCTTTTCAACCAATTCCTCAATCTGTGCGTCGTCGATAATGAAAGGCGGCGCCAACAGAATATGGTCGCCACTTCGACCATCGCGCGTGCCAGACATGGGGTAACAGATCAGACCAGCGTTTAACGCCGCCTTCTTGATCTTGCCCGCGAGACCAAGTGAGGGATCAAACGGTGTTTTTCCGGCCCGATCCGAGACCAGCTCGATACCGCGGAACAGCCCGCGGCCCCGAATATCGCCGACATTAGGGTGCTCGCTGAACGCAGTTTCCAGCGCAGATTGCAGTCTCTGTCCCATAAACTCGGCGCGCAGGGGCAGTTGTTGGCTCGTCAATTCCTTCAGCACCGCCAATGCCGCTGCAGTTGCCACCGGATGGCCGACATAGGTATGCCCGTGCTGGAAAAACCCTGACCCAATTTGGATCGCCTTATATATCCGGCTCGTACACAACATTGCGCCGATAGGTTGATAACCCGCCCCCAAACCTTTGGCGATGCACAGAATATCCGGGGCAATTCCATCGTGATCGCAGGCAAACAAATGCCCGGTGCGCCCCATTCCGCACATGACCTCATCCAGGATCAGCAAAACGCCATATTGATCACAGATTTCACGTATGCGCCTAAAATACCCTTCGACCGCCGGGACCGCCCCCAGCGTTGCCCCCACGACTGGCTCGGCCATAAACGCCATGACGGTTTCAGGGCCAAGACGCAAAATTTCGGCCTCCAACTCGTCGGCCACCCGTTGACCATAGGCGTGGCTGCTCTCACCATCTTGCTTTTCGGCATATTCGTAGCAGGGCGCGATATGGGTCATTTCGATCAGCATCGGTGCGAATTGCGCACGGCGCCAGGCATTTCCCCCCGCTGACAAGGCCCCCAAAGTATTTCCATGATAGCTTTGGCGGCGCGCGATGACATGGCGGCGCTCGGGCTGACCGATCTCAAGAAAATACTGCCGCGCCAGTTTGATGGCGGCCTCTGTTGCTTCGGACCCTCCGGATACGAAGTAAACGCGATCCAAATCCCCGGGCGCATGATCAATCAGAAGGTCCGCAAGGGCTTCGGCAGGTTCGGACGTCATAAACCCGGTATGCGCAAAGGCGATCTTTTCAACCTGGCTTTGAACCGCCTCGATCACCGCCCGGTTTGAGTGGCCAAGACAGGACACAGCAGCATCACCGCAATCCAGATACCGCTTACCTTCAGCATCGATCAGATAGCAGCCTTCGCCGCCAACCGCGACTGGCAGCTGAGATTTCGTATGGCGTGGGAAAACGTGGCTCATGATCTATCCTCTTTCAATCTGGCGACAAGGGCCGCGACTGAGGCGGCGTTATTGTCCCAAGTGTCTCCGTTCCGATCTGCGATGCTGTTTTCAAATCCGACCCGAACATCACCGCCCAAGGACGCCGCATGTACCAGACAGTCATGCTCTTGTTTTCCAAAGGCACAGATCATCCAGGGCGAATCCCCGTCCGGAAACGCATCCAGATCCGAGGGCTTAGATTCCTGATCAGTCCGATAGCGCCCCAGAACAAGCAAACGGTCGGATTGCTGTTCGCGCACAACACCACGCTTTTGCCACCGTGTTAATAGGGCCGCATCTTCAGCGTCGTAAAGAATATGCTGAACCCGCGTCCCCTGATCCGCGCAAATACCATAGATCCGGTCAGCCAGATCGTTATCGCGCGCGATCTCGCGGACCGAGATCGACGCCCAAGCCGGTCTAACCTTCCTCAGACATTCGAACTGGCTGCTTACATCAAAAATCCCTGCCGCCTCGGTTGTGATCTGGATGTCCAGGGCCGGAACCCGCCGCCGAAGTTCAGCAAGTGTTTCCAGATACTGTCCCGCATCCAAAGAGTGACGGCCTTCTGTGTCCCGAATGTGCAGATGAAGACCGGCCGCACCGGCCTCATGGCATGCTCTGGCCGCTTCAAGAATTTGCACGGTTGTGACAGGCAGGGCTGGGTGATCTGCCGCACCTCGGCGCGCACCATTGGGCGCCGCCAGAATGTAGGGTTCGGATTTCGACCGATGCTGTGACATTCCCTGCCCCCGATTACCTGTTGCCGCATCTATGCAAGCGGCCTATGTTTTACACCTCCTTCTTTCATAACATATGTTTTTTCATGATAGAGACCCAACGCCAGCTGACAGATCACCTGAGGAAAAACATCGACCAGATGCCGCCCAGACTTCAGGCGGCAGCCAAATACATCATAGATCACCCCGCGGATTTTGGCCTCGACCCGATACGGGTAACTGCCGAGAAGATCGGTGTCAGTGCAAATGTCCTTGTCAGGCTTGCCCAGTATATGGGCTATGGTGGGTTTCAGGCCTTCCGCTCTCCGTTCCGTCAAAATCTGGCGACGGATAACGAAGAATTCCTTGGCCCTGCCTGGCAAACCCACATGCACGCTGAAGGAGCCCATGGTCAACTTCAAGCCAAGCTTGCCCGCAACGAACAGAATGTCGTTGTCAGGTCGCTGCGATTGATGAGGCCCGACACAGCGCATCTGGCCATTGAACATATACTCGGGTCCCGCCGATGCTTCGTAACAGCCACTCGTGCTAGTTACGCGCTGGCCTATTATTTCTCCTATAACGGGCGCATGGCGCACCCGGGCATTCAGTTGATCCCCCGCCACATTGGCTCGGCCACTGATGATCTGCTGGACGCGGATGACAAGGATTGCCTGCTGGCAATCACCGTAAGCCCCTATTCGGCCGAAACGATAAAATCCGTGAGGTACGCCCGGGAAAAAGGACTTCGGGTCATCCTGATATCGGATAGCGAAGTAATTGCGCCGGGCGTTGAACCGGATGTCGCCTTTACCGTCAGCACAAGGTCACAACATCACACCTCGAGCTTTACCGGTGTCATGGCTGTGTTGGAATGTCTCATCGGCCATTTATTTGACGCCGGTGGCAAAACAGCAGCGCACCGCGTTGAGGCCTATCAAAAGGCGCGCGAAGATACCGGGGCCTATTGGCAGCCAAACAAACTTCCGAAAATACGCCGAAAATAGAAAAAGCCCCGAGGGACACACCCCGGGGCTTTGCGACTAAAAGCCGGTTTACTTACATGCAGGCCAGCACAGCCCGCTTGGTCATCACACTGACCAGATGCGCGCGATACGCTTTGCTGCCATGAAGATCGCCGATCATGTTGGCCGGGTTGATGTTCAGCCCCATCAACGCGTCCGGTCGGAATTCAGTATTCAGCGCCTGTTCTGCTTCGGACCAGCGGAACACCCCATCCTCGCTGGCGCCCGTGACCGCCACACGCACACCGTCGGCGAACCGGGCCAGATAGACACCCACCAACGCAAAGCGCGAGGCTGGCTGCAAGAACTTCTGATAGCTCGCGGCCTGTGGCACCGGAAAGCGGATGGATGTGATGATCTCACCCTCATCCAGTGCGGTCGAGAACATGCCATCAAAAAACGCATCTGCTGCAATCTGACGGGCGTTGGTCACGATCGTGGCCCCGGATCCGAGCACACCCGCCGGGTAACAGGCCGCCGGATCGTTATTCGCAACCGAGCCGCCAATCGTGCCGCGGTTGCGCACCGCCGGATCACCGATCTGACCGGCCAATGCGGCCAGCGCCGGGTATGATCCCGCTGCCTCTTGAGCAACAACTGCATGCGGCGTTGCGCCACCAATAGAAACCGACCCGTCATCCCCAACACAGACGCCCTGCATTTCGGGAATTCCGCTGAGCGAGACGAGTGCCGATGGCGCCGCCAATCGTTGTTTCAGCGTCGGGATCAGGGTTTGCCCACCACCCAACGCCTGCGCATCCTCAGCCCCTAAAGCGGCAACCGCGTCGGCTATGGTCGAGGGTTTCTCAAATTCGAAATTGTACATTTCGTCTTCCTTTCCGAAAGGCGCTGTTCTGCCCTTCATCTGGCTATAAACATCTCGGGGAGCGCGAGGGGTTGACCCCTCGCACCCCAACCTCTCACCCGTGCATCGCGGTCCAGACACGCGATGGACTCACCGGCATATCGATATGATCGATGGCTTTGCCGCCTGAATTCAACGCATCCAGCACCGCGTTGACCACCGCAGGTGGTGAACCGATTGCCCCGGCCTCACCACAGCCCTTCACACCCAACGGGTTATGCGTACATGGCGTCTGGCTCGAGTGATCCACCGCATAGAACGGCACATCATCGGCACGCGGCATGGCGTAATCCATAAAGGACGCGCTCAGCAGCTGACCGTTTTCGTCATAGGCACAGTTTTCAAGCAATGCCTGACCGATGCCCTGACCGATGCCGCCATGCACCTGACCATCCACGATCATCGGGTTGACGATATTGCCAAAGTCATCAGCGGCGGTGAAGGCTTCGATGGTGACCCGACCGGTTTCGGGGTCAACCTCGACCTCACAGGCATAGGCGCCAGCCGGGAAGGTAAAGTTGGCCGGGTCATAAAAGGCGGTCTCCTCCAGCCCGGGCTCGACCTCCAGCGGAAAGTTATGCGGCACATAGGCCGTCAGGGTGACATCACCCCAGGCCACCGACTTGTCGGTCCCTGCCACACTGAACTGACCGTCCTTCAGCTCGATATCAGCCTCGGACGCCTCCAACAGATGCGCCGCGATCTTTTTGGCCTTGTCGATCACCTTCTCGGTTGCCTTGACCATCGCCGATCCACAGACCGCCAAAGACCGCGAGCCATAGGTGCCCATGCCAAACGGAATCTTCGACGTGTCGCCATGCACGATCTCGATCATCGACTCGTCGATACCGATCATGTCCGCCACAACCTGCGGGAAGGCCGTTTCATGCCCCTGCCCGTGGCTATGGGCACCTACCATGACGCTGATCGAGCCGGTGGCATTCACCCGCACAGTCGCCGCATCATACAGACCCGCACGGGCCCCCAGCATGCCAACGATGTTCGACGGCGCGATGCCGCAAGCCTCGATATAACAGTTGACGCCCAGACCCCGCAGCTTGCCCTTGGCCTCGCTTTCAGCGCGACGCGCGGCAAAGCCTGCCAGATCAGCAGCGGACTCAAGCTTGTCCATCGTCCCATTATAATCGCCTGTGTCATAGGTCAGCGCCACCGGTGTGTCATAGGGGAACTGGGTGATGAAGTTCTGCCGGCGCAGGGCGATCGGATCGACACCCAGTTCACGCGCTGCCTTGTCCACGACCCGCTCCAACTGGAACGTCGCCTCAGGACGGCCCGCGCCGCGATAGGCATCCACCGGGACCGTATTGGTGAACATCGCCTTGACGTTGACCTGAATGACCGGCGTCTTGTAGTTGCCCGCCATCAGCGTCCCGTGCAGCCATGTCGGAACCGAGCTGGAGAAGGTCGACAGATACGCACCCATATTTGCATAGGTGTTGGTGCGCAGACCGATAAAGTTATTGTCCGCATCCAGCGCCAGTTCTATCTGTCCGACATGGTCGCGCCCATGCGCGTCGGACATGAACGCCTCGGACCGGCTCGAGGTCCATTTGACCGGGCGGTTACAAGCCTTGGCGGCGAAGGTGCAGAACGCCTCTTCGGCATAGTGGAAGATCTTGGTGCCAAAGCCGCCACCCACATCCGGCGCGACCACGCGAACCTTGTGTTCGGGCAGGCCCAGAACAAAGGCACACATCAACAGGCGGATCACATGCGGGTTCTGCGACGTGGTATAAAGTGTGTATTCTTCGGTGCCGCGGCTGTACTCGCCCACCGCCACACGCGGCTCCATCGGATTGGCAACCAGACGGTTGTTCACCAGATCCAGCGTGGTGACATGGGCCGCATTGGCAAAGACCTCATTGACCTTGGCATCATCGGTTTCGCCCAGCTGCCAATCATAGCAGATGTTGTTTTTCAGATCGTCATGGACCAGCGTCGCGCCTTCTTGCGCGGCGGCCTTCATGTCGATCACGGCGGGCAGCTCCTCGATATCAAGCTCGATCGCCTCAGCCGCGTCGCGGGCCTGTTCCAGGCTGTCGGCGACCACAGCAGCAATCGGATCGCCCACATGGCGCACTTTGCCCTGTGCCAAAATGGGATGCGGAGGTTCCTGCATCGGTGCGCCGTGCTTGTCGGTCACTTCCCAGCCACAGGGCATGCCGCCCACGCCTTCGAAATCCTTGCCGGTAAACACTTTGACCACGCCCGGCATGGCCTCGGCAGCAGAGGTGTCGATGCTTTTGATCCGGCCATGCGCGATGTCGGACCGCAGAAAATGCACATAGGCCTGGCCATGCACGTTGATATCGTCGGTGTAATTGCCTGCTCCGGTTAAAAAGCGCACGTCCTCGCGCCGTTTGGAACTGGCTCCGATGCCACTGTCTTTGGGCATTGCTTGTTCTCCTCCCTGAAAAAGAATTTTCGTCGAAAATTCTTTACGTCGGTATTACTCGGCAGCGATGCCGCTTACGTCCTGGCCCGATGCGGCCATGATCGCTTTGACAATGTTGTGATAGCCTGTGCAGCGGCACAGGTTGCCTTCCAGATACTTTCGAATCTCGGCTTCGCTCGGGCGCGGGTTCTCTTTCAGCAAGGCGGCGGCGCTCATCACCATGCCCGGCGTACAAAACCCGCATTGCAACCCGTGATGATCCTGAAACGCCTGCTGAATCACGTTCAAAGACCCATCCTCAGCGGCCTGGCCCTCAATCGTGGCGACCTCGGACCCGTCCGCTTCCAGCGCAAGCATGTTGCACGACTTCACCGCCGCGCCATTCACATGAACAACACACGCCCCACATTGCGCCGTGTCACATCCAACATGCGTTCCGGTCAGCGACAGATTATCACGTAAAAATCCAGACAACAACGTCCGACCCTCGACCTCACCGCTAACAGACCTCCCGTTCACGGTCATGGTGACCTGTGTCATAAGTTCCTCCCATGTCATATTTTTCTCTGTCGAGTTAAACACGGGACTTATTGTTTGAGAACAAAAATTTCGCAGGGCGCCGTTTAGGACAGATCACAATGCCGAGCAAAGCGGCCTGATCTGGGCATTAAATTGATGTCAAACGCCTTACCACTTGATGGATGCGCGTGGCTGTGGCCGGGTCGGGATTTCCTTGAGCAATCCACCGACCCCCATACCTGCAATATGCGCCGCCGTAGTCTCAATCCCGCAGGCCACGCGCGACAAAACCCAATCCGCACCATTCAGTGCGGGAGAGCGCGCACACCCCGGCAAACCGATTACGGGTCTGGCGTCCAGCAGACCGGTGAACAACAGGTTGCCCGGATCTACTGGCATTCCAAACCGATCCACCTGACCGCCTGCAACACGAACGGCCTGCGGCGCGACATCATGTGCATCCGAAGTTGCTGAGCCCGTCAAGATCAGGACAATATCCCCTTTAACACCCGTCAATGCAGCAGACAGCGCCTGAATCTCATGTGGCACCACCCGAATGTCATCCAAACCCATACCCAGGGCTTCGACACGCCCTCGGATTGCGGCAATACCCTTGTCGTTCGAAACACCTCCGGGGATGTCTGTGACGATCAGGCCAGCACTGCGAAACACCGGGCCAGACAGGCGCACCGCCCCTTGTGCCAGCGCCGAGGCACGCACCACATCTTCGCCGGGAACGGCATAAGAAATGACTTTGATCGTCGCCACCATCCCGCCTGATCCCATCTGTTGATATTGGGGAACTGTGGCCACGGTAATCATTGGGTTAACCAAGTTGAACGCTTCCAGCGCCTGTACGTCCAGAACAGTGACTCCGGGGCCTCTCGCCAAGAGGTTAACGCGCCCTGTGAACGGCTCGGTGACGCGCAATCCCACGGTTGCCGGGTCCGGGGCCAAAGCCTCTGCCAACCTCCGGGCAGCGTCGTTTTCGTGACAATCACCGGGTTCCAGCTGCGCAACAGTGACCGAGGTCAACCCGGCGGCGGCCATTTCATCCAGATGAGTTTGCGTGAGCAAGAGGCCCTTACGCAGCTTTGTGTCTTGGGCTTTTACTGAATGCGCCAGAATTGCACCGGCGGCCTCGCGCAGAGGAACCGAGCCAAACTTCATGCTTTGCCCCGCAACACTGCAGTCATTTCGGCCAATATTGAAATCGCAATTTCCGCGGGATCGGCGGCGCCGATATCCAAGCCTACGGGACCGTGAATCTGTGAAATCTGCTTTTCAGTAAATCCGGCTTCTTTCATCCGGGTGACGCGTTTCGCATGCGTTCGATTAGACCCCAGCGCCCCAATATAGAACACACCGGCTCTCAGGGCTGCCTCTAACGCGGGATCATCCAGTTTTGGATCATGGGTCAGCAAGACAACAGCCGTTCGCGCATCCATTCCAAGCTTTGCAACGGCCTCATCCGGCCAATCCGTCAGCACGGTTTCCTGAGGGAATCTTGCGGCGGTTGCAAACGCATCTCGCGGATCCACAATCGCAGGGTCGTACCCCGCAATTCGCGCCATCGGGACCAGGGCCTGAGCAATATGAACGGCCCCGACCACTATCAACCGCAAGGGCGGATTGTGGACCGAAACAAATGTCTTCGCATCCTCTTCGAAACCGGACCGGTCCATGCGCATGCGTTCGGGATAACGATCGCGCTGCAACGCACGATGGCCGGATTCGATATTCACCTCATAAGCCACAGGCTCGCGCTGCGCGCGTGCAGCGACCAGATCGCGCAATATGCTTTCAGGAAGGACCGATCCAATAGGTTCGACCAGTACCCGAATTGTTCCGCCACAGGCCAGCCCGACCGCAAAAGCATCTTCGTCACTGACCCCGAATTCAAGTAGGCGCGCTTCACCCTCTTCGATCGCTTCCAACGCCTCGACAACAACCGCACCTTCGACACAGCCACCCGATACTGACCCCTCAAAGCGGCCATCACCTGCTATCACAAGCTGAGCGCCAACACGTCTGGGGGCACTGCCCCAAGTCTGAACAACCGTAGCCAGCGCAACTGGCTTTCCCGTTTCATACCAATCCAGAGCAGTCTCGGGGCTGTTGTCGAATCTGTCCATATCGCCCTCCTGGCGTTTCCCGCACCAACATAGGCAGGTTTGGCAGGATGAAAAGTAAGCCATCAGGCTAACTCATGGGCCTTGAAAGAAATTCCAAATGCTATGCAAAGCCCCGCGGGTTTCAGCCGAACATCCCAAGCATTGATTGCCAGCCCTCCCGATTCTGACCTAAACGCGGATCATGCGCAGCTGTGACGCAGATTATTTTCAAAAGGAGACAGAGACTTGAAACACATTATTACACTCGGATCAGTATTGGGAATGCTAGCAGCGACAGTGGCCAGCGCAGATACCTTCCTGCGCTATGGCGAAGTGGACGGATGGAAAATCTTCATCGACGAAGACAAGAAATCCTGCCTGATCGAAGCTGTCGATGACGCGGAAAACGTGGTTCAGATGGGCCTGACCGAAGACCGCGGCGTGGGATATGTTGGCGTATTCACCAAAGCTGAAACCAACATCAAGCGTGGCGAAACCGAGGCTGTGGCGATCCTGCTGGGCGAAAACCTGTATCTTGGAGAAGCCACCGGCATGAAGGGCAACATCACCAAAGGCTATTCGGGTGGCTATGTGCTGTCGGATGACCCCAAGTTTGCCGAAGACCTTGCCAAACAGAAAGTTATGGTTGTGTTCCCCGAAAAGGAATTCGCCTTCACCGTTGATCTGACCGGTACGTACAAAGCGATGGAAATGGCGCGTAAGTGCAACGAAGAACAGCTTGGTTGAGACCTACTTCGAAAGCGCGGCCATCAACCGCGCTTTCTCACCCATGTCATCCGGTTTTGAGATGACTTTGGCCAGATCTTCCAGCGACGCAATGGAATGACCGGCCCGAAAGCTGTCAACATGGGGAAGCATCGCCGCCACCCCCTGCGCTTTTGGCGCAAAGCCATCCCATCGCAACAAAGGGTTCAGCCAGATCAAACGGCGGGCTGACAGATGCAGGCGCTGGATTTCTTTTCCAAGCACCTCGGGTTCGCCCCGATCCAGACCATCCGTAATCAACAACACCACCGCACCCTGCCCCAGAACCCGGCGCGACCAGTCACGGTTAAAAGCGTGCAGGCATTCCCCGATCCGCGTGCCACCCTCCCAATCTTGCGCCTCGGCCCCTGCCGCCGACAGGGCAGCATCCACATCGCGTTGGCGCAGGTGCCGGGTGATATTCGTCAACCTCGTGCCGAAGGTAAACGCATGAACCTTGGCCCACCCCGCGCCCTTGACGTTTGAAACCGCATGCAGGAAATGCAGGATGATACGAGAGTACTGGCTCATAGATCCTGAGATATCGCAGAGAACGACAAGGTTCGGCCACCGTTGTTTCGGCTTCAAATACGCGATGTCCCGCAGTTCACCACCCTGCCGCATGGATGCGCGCAGCGTGCGGGCGCGGTCGATCCGATGCCCAAGGTGGCTGGCTTGGCCTCGGCGCGACTCGATTGGTTTTACCGGCAATTTGAGCTGTGCCAGAATGCGCTTGGCCAAGGCAATTTCTTCGGTGCTCATTTGCTCAAAGTCTAGATTGCGCAACCGTTCTTCCGAGGACGCGGTCCGCGACGCATCTATCTCCAGCTCAGTTTCTTCCTCGATGTCAGTGTTGTCAGGCAAGTCCCGTTCGACGCCGTCCAGCAGAGCCTCGGCCGCGCGTTTCTCTGCAGCTTCGGCCTTGCGCTCTTCCTGAACGCCGCGGATCGCGGGCAGCATCATGGACATCATGTGTTCCATGTAACGTGGGTCGCGCCAATACATGCGGAAAATCTGCGCAAATACTGCCCGATGCTCGGGTCGGGTCACGAAACAAGCGTGCAACGTCCAGTAAAAATCCCGCTTTTCCGAGAAGCCCGCAACCTGAACCGCCCGGATCGCATCCACAACCCGCCCGGTGCCAATCGGCAGCCCTGCCTTGCGCAAAGCCCGCGCGAAATGAGTGATATTCTGCGCCAGTTTTGGGTTGTCGGGGATTTCGAGAGGGAGCTGTTCAGCCATCAGGCAGGTTCCAGCGACGCCTTGGCTTCATCCAGAATGCGTTTCGCCTCGGACCCTTGCAGTTGCTGGATATCGTCCTGATATTTCAGGATCGCTCCCAGCGTGTCGCCGATCACTTCGGGGCTAAGGTTGATGACGTCCAGCGCCAGCAGGCATTTGGCCCAGTCGATCGTCTCGGCCACGCCTGGTTTCTTGAACAGATCCTCTGTGCGCAGGTGTTGGACAAAGGCGACGACCTCTCGGCTTAGCGCCTCGGCGACCTCGGGTGCGCGGGCGTTCAGAATTTCAATTTCACGGTCAAAATCCGGGTAATCGACCCAATGGTACAAGCAACGGCGTTTCAGGGCGTCATGCACCTCTCGCGTTCGGTTCGATGTAACGATGACAATCGGTGGCTCCGGCGCTTTGACAGTGCCCAATTCGGGGATGGTGACCTGAAAATCGCTGAGCGCTTCCAGCAGGAAGGCCTCAAACGGTTCATCCGTGCGGTCAAGTTCGTCAATCAACAGGACGGGAGCCCCGTTTTCATCCGGGCGCATGGCCTGCAGCAACGGACGCTCGATCAGGTAGTCGTCAGAAAACAATTCGGTCTGCAACGAACCCCGGTCAGCGCCGCCCGAGGCTTCGGCGGTTCGGATCGCAACCATTTGCGCCGGGAAATTCCATTCGTAAACCGCCGAGGAGGCGTCCAGCCCTTCATAACACTGCAGGCGGATCAGGCGACGGTTCAGACCAGCGGCCAGCGCTTTGGCAATCTCGGTTTTCCCGACACCTGCCTCACCCTCAAGAAATAGCGGGCGGCCCAGTTTAAGCGACAAAAACACCACTGTCGCCAAGGCCCGACCGCAAACGTAACCCTGTGAGCCCAGCATTTGCTGCACGGTATCAATGGAATCTTGCTGCGTCATGGAACCCTCTTTCTTTCGTTGCTTAACAGGTCATGCAAGCGCGGGGGCGTCAAGGCCCCGGCCCCGCCACCCAGACGCCATCGCGGCAGAGAGGTGAAGTTTTTGCACCAGATCCTCACGGTTTGGTTGGTCTTTGGCCGAGGCTGTGCTAGCGGGTGCGCATGACTGATACGCTGACCATTCGCCGCCCCGATGACTGGCATCTGCATTTGCGCGATGGCGCCATGTTGCAGGCCGTTCTGCCCGAAACCGCACGCCATTTTGCCCGTGCGATCATAATGCCGAACCTTGTTCCGCCAGTTGTGCGCGGCGATCAGGCCGCCGCATATCGCGACCGCATTCTGGCCGCCCTGCCCGAAGGCATGCCGTTCGAGCCGCTGATGACCTTGTACCTGACCGAAGACACCGACGCCGAGGATGTCGCCGCAGCCCATGCAAGCGGGCTGATCAAGGCCGTAAAGCTGTATCCCGCAGGCGCAACCACCAATTCCGCCTCGGGCGTGCGTAATTTCGACAAGGTCCGCCCGGTGCTTGAGAGAATGGCTGAGATCGGTCTGCCGATGTGTGTCCATGGTGAAGTCACCGATGCCGAGGTCGACATTTTCGACCGCGAAGAGGTTTTTATCGATACGATACTTGATCCACTGCGCCAGGCGACTCCTGGTTTGCGGGTCGTGATGGAACACATCACGACGGCTCAGGGTGCGATTTATGCGCAATCCGGTGGAGATGATCTTGCTGCAACAATCACGGCCCATCACCTGATCATCAACCGCAATCACATCCTGGTGGGCGGGATCAAACCGCATTACTACTGCCTGCCCGTGGCCAAGCGCGAGACCCATCGCCAGGCTTTGATGAGCGCCGCAACTTCTGGGATGTCTTGCTACTTCCTTGGCACCGACAGCGCGCCACACACAGATGCAAACAAGGAAATGGCCTGTGGCTGTGCGGGATGCTTCACCGCTACGAACACAATGTCCCTTGTGGCCGAGATGTTTGACAAAGCCAGTGCGCTGGACAAGCTGGAAGGGTTCACATCATTGAACGGACCTGCGTTTTATGACCTGCCGGTGAATAAAGAAACCATCACCCTTACCAAGGGCGACCCCGTTGAATATCCCGACAAGATCGAAACTGACGACGGCCCGGTAACAGTATTCAAACCCGGGTTCCCCTTGCACTGGCGCGTCGTCTAACGCGCCAGCATTTTCGCCAGATCACGGGTGCGGCCACCGGTACGCAGCATCGACCAGATCGCGTCTGCGTCCTCGGCACCGATCAGCTTGGCCGCCTTGCTTCTGACCCGGTCTTCCCGGTCGGCCAATGTCATAGGGCCAAGCAAATCGTGGCTGGCTTGTTTTCGAGCCCCATCGCGGCGCAGCAAAGACAGATCCGCTTGAGTTTCAGACAGCGTCTCATCGGCTTCGACTGAAATCCGGTCCCGCAGCGATTGCAGGCGCCTATCCGCACATACCTTATCCGAAAAACTGTCTGGCAAGGCTGTGTCATATCCCAGCGCTTGCATAGCAATAACCGTCCGGTAGGAAAACTTGGCCCCCAACCCGGTGGTCGGAGAGGTTTGATTACACACTGACATCCAGCGCGGGTGGGTCCTGATCCTGATCTCGGCTACTTCGGGTTCAGCAATATCCAGGTCACGTGCAGCCTCTAATGCGGCGTGCAACCCATGACAGCAGGCATGAAACTTATGGCTTACATCTTTGAACAGCCACGTCTCTCCGATTCCATCCAGAGCAGCGGCCTGTTCGGACTGACCCATATGGGTTGCACCAAAACCATAGGGCCCCTCAAGCGCATCCGAGTTGGGATCAAACCCCTTGGACACCAACAGCGCAGCCTCAACCCCTGCAGCGGCAGCTAGCCCAGCATTATAGGGCTTTCCCATCGTGCCGAAATGAGCTTTCAGCCCTGCGGCGCGGGTGGCAGCCAGACCAAGAACCCGGCGCATCTTTTCCGTATCGAACCGCAGCACCCGGCCAGCGGCGACCGCCGCACCAAAGGCACCTGACGTCGCGGTCTGATGGAACCCGCCCTGGTAATGCGTACGCCCCAGCCAAAGCCCTACGCGGATCGAAACCTCCATCCCGACAAGAGCGGCCTCAAGGACATCGACAAGAATCCGGTCGTCCCAATCACAAAGGGCAAAGGCCGCAGGCATAACCGCGACCGAAGGGTGCCCGATATGCGCAAAATGCGTGTCATCATAATCCAAAGCGTGGGAAATGGTTCCGTTAACCAAACCAGCTGCCCTGACGGGAGCCAGCCCCCCGCCAAACAGATGGGCCTGCGGGTTGCCTCCTTCATCCAGAACCAGTGCGCGCACGGTCTGAGATACGGGTTCGCTAACACCGACGCGGCCAACAGCCACCCAATCCAGCGCAGACAGAGAGGTTACGAGACGGGCCTCTGACGAGGTCGCAACAGCCCCCGAGGCAAAATCGGCCAATGCTGTGGTAAAATCAGTCATGAGGCGCAGTCTAGCAAGCGCCGGTTTCGGGTAAAGACTTAGCTGTACAATTCCTCTGCCCGGCCCTCGAACGCCCTCACGATCCTGTGCATCGCCTCATTGAAGACCACTCCGATGATACCCTGAAGAATGGCATTCTTGAATTCGAAATCAACATGGAACGAAACGTTGCACCCGCCTTCTGCCGCGTCCTCGAAATGCCAGTCCGACTTCATGTATTTGAAGGGCCCATCCAGATATTCCGTGTCGATCCGGCGTTGTTCGGCAAACAGGGTAACCCGGCTGCCAAAGCGTTCGCGGAACACTTTGAACGAAATGATCAGGTCAGCTTCCATCACCTGTGCCTCTCCTGCTGCATATGAGCGTCGGATACGTGCAGCCGCACACCAGGGCAAAAACTCGGGATACTTTGCTACATCGGCAACCAGATCGTACATCTGTTGCGCAGTGTAAGGCAGGTGTCGCGTTTCCGAATGTATAGGCATGGCGTCCGGTTTTTGCAGGTGACAATGGCGCGTCATGTCGTATGTTGCGCGCCAAAGATCAAGGGGGCAGTGATGAGCCAGCGCGGATATGTGATTGATGAGATGATCTCGGCAAAGGCCATTGCCGCCAGGATCGAAGAACTTTGCCGCGAAATCACTGCCGAATTCGACGGAACCGACAAGCTGGTTGTTGTCGGCCTGCTGCGTGGTAGCTTTGTCTTTATCGCCGATCTGGTGCGCGAATTGGACTTGCCCATTGAAGTGGATTTCCTTGAGGCGTCATCCTACGGGGATGCGATGGAAAGCAGCCGGGAAGTCCGCATTCTAAAAGACCTGCGCGGCGCTATTGAGGGTCGCGACGTTCTGGTAGTCGAGGATATCGTCGACACCGGGCACACGCTGAACCATGTTACTCATCTGCTGCAAAGCCGCGATCCTGGAAAACTTCGCTCGATCGCACTACTGGACAAGCCCAGCCGGCGCGAAGTCGATTTCCGTTCGGACTGGATCGGGTTTGAAATTCCTGATGAGTTTGTTGTGGGTTACGGGATCGACTACGCACAGCGCAATCGCAACTTGCCATTTATTGGTAAGGTTCGTTTTATCGAAGACTGAGAAGGGTAAAAATAGACCCAGATTCCAATAGTCAAAGTTGCTGCGCACCTTTGCATTCACTTAATTGAATACCATTGGACAACGCCCTCAACAACAGATTACCCTCCAATCATCTTGGGAGGATTCTGCTTATGAAAGTAATGTCTATTGGGCTTCTGGCGACTTGCGCAGTCGCCGCAACGGTTGGTCTTGCGGACGCAAAAGACAACAAGGGCAAAGGGAAAGGTCCAGACAAGTCGAAAATCGAAAAGTCGATAAAGACCAATAATGGCGTTGGTGTACCGCCCGGACAGATCAAGCGTTATACGCGAGGTCAGAAACTCCCTAACGATCTGAATTTTGACTATCTTGATGACCTGGACGGCTGGAAGTTGAAGCCCCTACCCGCCGGTCAGCGATATATCCGCGTGGATGACGAAATCCTGTCGATATCTGATGAAACTAAGACAGTCATTGATGCCGTTGGAATAGTGAGCGATCTCGTAAACTGAAGTTTCAGCCATTAAGTGATCGAATTGCGGCAACAAATACGTCTACTCCTACCGAGATAAGTGCGTCTGGGAAATCATAGTCAGGGTTATGCAATTGCGGATGATCCTGCCCCGACCCCAGCCAGAACATGGCCGTTTTTGCGCCTTTCCCAAATTGCCCGAAATCTTCTGAGAACTTTTGCGGCGTCTCTGTTGAATGGCACGGTACTCCACGCTCGGCGCAGGCCGTTGCGATGATGCTCACCGCGTCGCTGTGATTGACGCAGGCCTCGAAGACATCGTCATAGGTGATCTCAACCTCCAGACTGTCGGCCGATGCGGCGCGGCGCGCCAGTGCCTCGGCCTCGGTCATCAGCGTCTGCATCCGGGCATCTGAAACGGTGCGCAAGGTTACCCAGATCTCGGCCTGTCCCGGAGCGACGCCGAAAGTCGGCTCTCCCAAACGGGCATGCGTCACAGTTGTCAGCGCAAAATCGGCATCCAACGCGCCGCCTGCGCCTAAACTCGCCAGCTTCGAAACCAGTTCGGACATCGCCTCAGCCGGGGAAATCCCATCCTGAGGCGCAGCCGCATGGGACGTTTTGCCGGTCAGGATGATTTTCATCCCGCGCGAGGCGCAGTTAGCCGAACTCTGACACAACTCAACAGCGCCAAGTTCCAACCCCGGCAGGTTGTGCAGAGAGAACACGTAGTCCGGCGCGATCTTCGCGAATTGAGGGTCCGCGCGAAAGGCGATGGCGCCCCGCCCGGTTTCTTCAGCCGGTTGAAAGATCAAAACCACCCGACCCTTTTGGGGTCGGTGACGCGCCAGGTCTTCGGCAACGCCAAGCACCATCGCCATGTGCCCATCATGGCCACACAGATGCCCTTTGCCCGGAACCTTCGACACATATAGGTGCGTGCCAAGTTCTTGAATCGGCAGCCCATCCAATTCGCACCGGATACCAACGGTTGGCCCAGCCTGCCCACTGTCAAAAACCGCGGCAACGCCATGCCCTCCCAGTCCGGTAAGCACATGGTCCACACCGAACCCCCGCAAAAGATCTGTTATGCGGGCAGCGGTCTCACGCTCGTGCCCGGATAGTTCGGGATATTGATGCAGTTCGTGGCGCAGGCGTGTCAGCCGCGCATGCGCTTCAGGTGTCACCCCTGTTCCAGCTTTTTCCGGCGTGCCTCACGCAGCCGGGCAAAATCGTCTCCGGCGTGATAAGACGACCGGGTCAAAGGTGTGGCCGATACCATCAGGAACCCTTTGCCATAAGCTGCCTTTTCATAGGATGCGAATTCTTCCGGCGTTACGAACCGATCGACTCCGTGGTGTTTGGGCGTGGGCTGCAGATACTGACCGATGGTCAGGAAATCAATTTCAGCGGCGCGCATATCATCCATGACCTGCCGGACCTGCTGACCATCCTCACCCAAACCGACCATGATCCCGGATTTGGTAAAGACCGACGGGTCCAGCTCTTTCACGCGCTGCAATAGACGCAAAGAGTGGAAATACCGCGCGCCCGGGCGCACTTCGGGATAGAGGCCGGGTACGGTTTCAAGATTATGGTTAAAGACGTCTGGTTTTGCCTCAACGACAACTTCTAGAACGGACGGATCGCATTTCAGAAAGTCGGGCGTCAGAATTTCGATCGTCGTACCCGGAGACCGGTGACGCACGGCGCGAATGGTCTGCGCAAAATGCTCTGCCCCGCCATCTGCAAGGTCATCGCGGTCGACAGAGGTGATGACCACATGGTTCAACCCCAGCTTTTCAACCGCATGAGCAACGCGACCCGGTTCAAACGCATCCAGCGAATCCGGGCGACCGGTGGCGATGTTGCAAAAGGTACAGCCGCGAGTACAAATCTCGCCCATGATCATCATGGTCGCGTGGCCCTGGCTCCAACATTCACCGACATTGGGGCATCCGGCTTCTTCGCAGACCGTAACCAGATTGTTGTCACGCATGATCTTGCGCGTGTCAGCATAACCCTGACCACCGGGCGCTTTGACGCGAATCCAACTGGGCTTTTTCGGCTGCGAATTGTCGGACCGATGAGCCTTTTCTGGGTGTCTTTGTTCGGGAATGTTCAGATCGCGCACGGCCTGTCTTTCTGACTTTGGGTCAATTCGGTTTACCCATAACATAAACTGACCTCTGCTATTACACCACCCATGCATAGCCGCTATGCATCTGGGTGAAAGACTTTGACGTCTCAGGGCCAAAATTCTAAATAATTTCCTATGATTAACTGCAACTTACGCGTTCATGGGTCGATTCTGACGCAGCTGGAACATCGGCCATTGAAGCCGATTTGGAATCCTTTTAAGTCCACGAAAACCGTACGTGATTCACAGGAGTTCGATCATGAAATCTGGCACCAAACTGCCCGAAGTGACCTTTCACACCCGCGTCCGAGACGCCTCTGTCGAAGGACCAAACCCCTTCCGCTGGGAAGACAAGACCACGGCGGACTATTTCGCAGGAAAACGCGTGATTCTGTTCTCACTGCCTGGCGCATTCACCCCGACATGCTCGACCTATCAGTTGCCCGGTTTTGAAAACGGCCACGCAGATTTCAAAGCCGCAGGTGTGGACGAAATCTATTGCATGTCCGTGAATGACAGCTTTGTCATGAACAAATGGGCACAGGATCAAAGCCTGAAAAACGTCAAGGTCATCCCTGATGGCTCGGGCGAGTTCACACGTAAAATGGGCATGTTGGTCGACAAAGATAATCTAGGCTTTGGCATGCGGTCCTGGCGCTATGCGGCCATCATCAATGACGGCATCGTAGAAGCCTGGTTTGAAGAGCCTGGACTGATGGATAACTGCCCCGAGGATCCCTATGGCGTTTCGTCACCGGAAAACCTGATGAAACATCTAAACGAAGTCAAAGAGCCGGAACTGGCCTGAGTTCGTCCTCAACAGAAAAGCCCGCTTCAGGCGGGCTTTTTTGTGACTAGCGCGTTTGCGTGACAATGCTCT
Organism: Ruegeria sp. CDSA221; assembly: GCF_059611825.1. Classification (NCBI taxonomy): domain Bacteria; kingdom Pseudomonadati; phylum Pseudomonadota; class Alphaproteobacteria; order Rhodobacterales; family Roseobacteraceae; genus Ruegeria; species Ruegeria sp. CDSA221. The sequence continues at coordinate 210,502 of NZ_JBXWPK010000006.1, read as the reverse complement.
CGCCGACGGTGCGAATGGTTTCCGCCAGGCTTTCGAACCAATCTTCCTGCGAGGTAGAAGATCGACGAACTAGCCCCACTGTCCTTGCGGGCTGCGGCGAGGCAAATCGCATCAGCTCAAGACCCGGTACCGCGTCGGATTCGGAACGGGCGGCAAGCTCTGGCATGAGCGTCAATCCAAACCCTTCGGCAACCAAACGGGATAATGTCGCCAAAGACGAGGCACCCATGTTAATCAGACCGCTGCTGCGGTCCTGACCACAAACCTCCAGGGCCTGATCCGTCAGGCAGTGCCCATCATCCAGTAGCATAAGCTGTGCATTTTGAAGGTCCAAAGGGCGCAAACGCTCTGTATCGCTGGAAAAATTGCGCAACCGTGCCGAACTTCCGGCCAATAAGAACCGATCCTCGAACAAGGGAAGTTCGAACAATTCGCTTCCCCCGGAGGGCAGCGCGATCACACCTGCGTCGATCTCACCAGCGCGCAGCATCGTCAACAGGCGCTCTGTCCGCGCTTCGCGTATCTGCACTCTCAAAGAAACATCGGCCGCCCTTAACCCCGCCAGAACACCTGGCAGAACATAGGGCGCAATCGTCGGGATTATTCCGATCGACAAAGACCGATGCCCGCTTGAGTGATCCTTGGCAAATTGGTCGAGCCTGTCCGAGGCACCAAGTATCTGACGCGCATATACAAGCACATCCCGCCCCAAAGGGGTAAGCAATATGTCACGGGCCTTACGCTCGAACAGGGCACCACCGAGGGTTTCTTCTAACGCCTTGATCTGAACAGATAATGCCGGTTGCGAAACGTTACACATCTGTGCCGCCCGCCCAAAGTTGCGCTGTTGCGCAACAGCGTTAAAGTATAGGAGCTGTCGAAGGGTAAAGTTCATAACCCCTAGCTATCACTCCACCCTGAAACCGCAACCAAAACCGATCAAAGCGTTATCCGATCATACGGCTGCGCTCTTCCTGATCCTGGTAGTGACGTTTCAGGCGCTGTAATGCGATACGCAAAACGATTTTGCCGGACCGCGCTGACCACCCCATTCGCTTTTCCGCCAATTCCAACCCCTCCAGATAGCAACAGCAGCGCAAAGCCACGTCGCTCAACCCCGGTCCAAGATCAGACAATGCACGCTCTACGCGGTCGCGCGCTTCTGAAGAACCCCGGTTGCCAGTGTCGTCGCTTCCAAAACTTCCGCGCCCACCGGCAGTCAGGAAATGGTCCCAGTTCTGTGCAACCTGAGGTCCGATCTGAGCCAGTTCAAAATCCTCGCGCAGGCGCTCTCCTGCCCCGACAAGTGCTTCATCTAAAAACGGCTTTCCATCCCGATCCCGACGCCTTGCCAGGGCGATCAGCGGGCTTTCTGCGGCGCTATAGCGCATTCTTCTGGGACGTTCTGGATGGGCGCGATTTGTCGTCGCGTGAGAGGGCGCCCCATGAAACGAAGCAGGCGCGTCTGCCATTCCATGTTCGTTGCGAGACCTTGCCTGGTTCTCGAAATCGGCCATTAACTGGCTCAGTGCCGTACGGCCCGCGCTGGTAATCCGGTAGCGCGATATCCGGCCTGGGTTGTCGCAGGAAATCCAATCCTTCAACGCCAATGCCTGTGCGATCCTGCAATCAACCACTGCAGTCCTGGTCGCAGCGGCGTCGCCGGTATCGCGCACCACCACTGCTTTGTTCATTTCTTCAGCGACAGCCAGGACCGAACCGGTCTCACACAGTCTGCGCAGTACCCTTAGGGCCTCGTGGTTGAATTCCTCTTCTTTTTCGACGTGTGAATTATGACTGAACGCTGAAACCGTGCGATCAGAAGCATCATTGACCGAAAAATGTTCTTCGGCCAACGACTGCAAAGCCGCATCCACCAATGGATCGTCACGGCGCATCTCAATTCGGCGGATTTGTCTAAGAATGGTCGAAGCATGGCACCCCGCAGATCGCGCAATATCGCGGATCGACTGGCCGGTTTCTGTGTGGGCCAGGTATCGTTGTGCCCCCTCAGGTACCCAAGCCGGAATGGTGAAAGCCATGTTGTTTTCCATAGTTCTGTGCCCTCATCGACGAAACAATCTGTTCTCTATCGCCCCCGGTGACTTTGTTAACCAATCCTAACTAGAGTCGCTTTCGTTACTCGTTCGTTAATTGCCGGAGGTGATGACCAGATTTCATTCAAATTCATAAACACTCATGAAGCGTGAGTTCGGGGAGAACCCGATTAAGGCAACACCCGCTTAGGTTGTGAAACAAATGGGCCAACGTTAATCCGACAAGTGGAGCCCAAATATGCAGGACCTGATGACCATGATTTCCGCCCTCCGCCGCCCCCGCCTATTGGCACGGGCAGCCAAGCACGGGGCGCAGGACTATGATCGGGACCGCCACCTGCAACGCATACTTGGGTACGGATCGCTGCCTGGGTCGGGCGCGGCGCTGATGCGTTTGATGGATATTGAACGAGAGGTTAACGCGCAGAGACTGGCAGAAGATGCAGGCTATTCGCTGGTCCGTCATTTGGACCTTCTGATCGCGCTATTGGGTGAGGCGCAGCTGTACAAAGCCAGCCGCGCCTCACAGTTTTCAGTTATCAGCTGAAAGCGTCCGGCATAGAGGCCTTTTTCTTTTCAACATATTCGGTCAAAGCGCTGTGAATTCCCGGGTCGAGTTCCGGTTGCTTGTAGTTGGCAATCAAATGCTCGACCCGAGACGAGGCCAACTGCCGCGTATCGCGCGCGCCCTCGTCTTCCCAGGTTTCGTAAGGTTTGTAGTCCAGCAGGTCGGACTTCCAGAACGCCTCTTTGAAGTTTGCCTGCGTATGGGCACATCCCAGATAGTGGCCACCCGGGCCGACCTCGCGGATTGCGTCCATGGCCTGAGCGTTCTCATCATAGGCCACACCCTTGGCCAGACCGTGCAGAACGCCAAGTTGATCTGCGTCCATGACGAACTTTTCAAAGTCCGCAACCAGGCCACCTTCAAGCCAGCCGCAGGAATGCAGCATGAAGTTCACACCCGCCATCAGCCCCATGTTCAGCGAGTTCGCGGTCTCATAAGCGGCCTGCGCATCGGGCAGTTTCGAGCCACAGAACGACCCGGCTGAGCGGAACGGCAGACCCAGACGCCGCGCCAGCTGTCCCGCGCCATAGGTAACCATTGACGCCTCGGGTGTGCCAAAGGTTGGCGCGCCTGAGTTCATGTCGATCGACGAAACGAAAGCACCAAAGATAGCAGGCGCTCCCGGGCGGATGATCTGACTGTACGCGACACCGGCCAAAACTTCGGCCAGAACCTGTGTCAATGTCCCCGCTATCGAAACCGGCGCCATCGCACCACCGACGATGAACGGCGAGATGATGCAGGCCTGATTATTCCTGGCGTAGACTTCCAGCGACCCCATCATCACATCGTCGAAGGTCATCGGCGAGTTGATGTTGGTCAGCGAAGTCATGACCGTGTTTTCCTGAACAAACTCTTTGCCGAACAGGATCTCACACATTTCCACTGAATCCTGAGCGCGGCTGGGATCGGTGACCGAGCCCATGAATGGCTTGTCCGATAAGGTCATATGCGCCATCAGCATGTCCAGGTGACGCTTGTTCACCGGAACGTCTGTGGGTTCGCACACAGTACCGCCCGAGTGGTGCAGCCACTTTGACATGTAAGCCAGTTTCACGAACTTGTTGAAATCGTCCATGGTCGCATAGCGACGGCCACCTTGCGCATCACGCACGAACGGAGGGCCATAGACCGGCGCCAGAACCAGATTGCGACCGCCGATGACCACGGACTTTTCAGGGTTTCTTGCGTGCTGCGTGAACTCGCTTGGCGCAGTTTTGATCAACTCGCGCGCAAGGCCGCGTGGGATGCGCACCCGTTCGCCATCCACATCGGCGCCCGCGTCTTTCCAACGTTCCAGCGCCGCAGGGTTGTCGACAAAATTGACGCCGACTTCGGCCAGAAGCGTTTCCGCATTTGTTTCGATGATCTGCAACGCTTCTTCGTTGAGAACCTCGAAATTCGGAATATTGCGTTCGATGTACTTTGCGGTCTCGATACGAACCGCTGTACGTTCGGCCCGGCGGGCAGCGCCACCGCCACCTCTCGCCCTGCGCCGGGTGTTTGCCTCTGTCATGAGAAAATCCCGTATCAGTTGTTGAATTTACATGTGTGTTACAGGAACCCGCCGCAATGGCAGTCGTGGATAACGGCGCTATAGGGGAAAAAGCGACAAAATGTCGGGGACAACCGCCACAAATGACCCAGCACATGTTTTTAAAGTCGCGCGGGTCTTCGTCATTCGTTTCGGGACCGTCCACCAGACTAGCGGGCCCTAACCGCGACCAACTGGCGTGTCTATACCACTTGAAATCCCTTGCGCTTATCATCTTCGCAACCTAGTAGCAGACCCATGACCCAAGACACCCATGACCGCCTTCTGATCATCGACTTCGGCAGCCAGGTAACGCAACTGATTGCGCGCCGCCTGCGCGAGCTGAATGTCTATTGTGAAATCCATCCTTATCAGAATGTTACCACGGACTTTGTTCGGAAAATGGCCCCAAAGGCCGTTATTTTCTCGGGCGGTCCCGATAGCGTGACACGAGAAGGGTCTCCGCGGGTCCCGCAGGAAATCTTTGACATTGGCGTTCCCATCCTTGGTATCTGCTATGGCCAGCAAGTGATGATGCACCAGTTGGGCGGCAAGGTCGAAAGCGGCCATGGCACCGCAGAGTTCGGCCGCGCCTTTGTGACCCCCAAAGGCCAACTGGATATTCTCGATGGCTGGTTCACCGACGGCGATGAACAGGTCTGGATGAGTCACGGCGACCATGTCAGTGAAATCGCGCCGGGGTTTCAGGTTTATGGCACCTCGCCCAACGCACCGTTTGCGATCACCGCAGACACGTCCCGCCATTTTTATGCAGTTCAGTTCCATCCCGAGGTGCACCACACACCAAAGGGCGCCAAGCTTTATGAGAATTTTGTAAAGCTCGCCGGGTTCAGCGGCGATTGGACCATGGGTGCCTATCGTGAGCAGATGATCGCGACGATCCGCGAACAAGTGGGCGATAAACAAGTGATCTGCGGTCTGTCCGGAGGTGTCGATAGTTCGGTCGCGGCGATCCTGATCCACGAGGCGATTGGCGACCAGCTGACCTGTGTGTTCGTTGATCACGGCCTGTTGCGCAAGAACGAGGCTGACGAAGTCGTCGGCATGTTCCGCGACAACTATAATATTCGGCTGATCCACGCGGATGAAAGCGATCTGTTCCTAGGTGAGCTTGAGGGGCAAAGCGACCCGGAAACCAAGCGCAAGATAATTGGCAAGCTGTTCATCGACGTGTTCCAGAAACATGCCGACACGATCGACGGGGCGGAATTCCTGGCCCAAGGTACCCTCTACCCTGATGTGATCGAATCCGTTTCGTTCTCGGGCGGGCCTTCGGTCACGATCAAAAGCCACCACAATGTTGGTGGTCTGCCAGAGAAAATGGGCCTGAAACTGGTCGAGCCGCTGCGCGAACTGTTCAAGGACGAGGTCCGCGCATTGGGACGCGAGCTGGGTCTGCCCCAAAGCTTTATCGGCCGCCACCCCTTCCCCGGCCCTGGTCTGGCAATCCGTTGCCCCGGTGAAATCACCCGCGAAAAACTAGATATCCTGCGCGAAGCCGATGCGATCTATATCGACCAGATTCGCAAGCATGGGCTTTATGATGATATCTGGCAGGCCTTCGTGGCGATCCTGCCGGTTCGAACCGTCGGTGTCATGGGCGATGGCCGCACGTACGACTATGCCTGCGCCCTGCGGGCAGTTACCTCAGTCGACGGAATGACCGCCGACTATTACCCGTTCAGTCATGAATTCCTGGGCGAAACCGCCACCCGGATCATCAATGAGGTCAAAGGCATCAACCGATGCACCTATGACATCACGTCGAAGCCTCCGGGCACAATCGAGTGGGAATAAAAACAAGCCGGGCCAGCGCCCGGCTTTTTTGTTTCTGCGACACAAATATTTAGTTACCAATCAACATCGTAGAACTCCAAATGCGCGGGCAACTCAATGGAAAGCAGCAAACCCCAAATCGGCAAAGCCGCGCTGTGGATGATCGGGGCAATCGCATCTTTTACGTCTATGGCCGTGGCCGGACGTGAGCTGAGCGTCACCCATGACACCTTTGAAATCATGTTTTATCGCAGCCTATTCGGCATGTGTGTGGTCAGCCTTGTCCTGACGGTTACCGGAAAGTGGCATCAGGTATCGACCGAACGGATTGGCCTTCACGGGGTACGAAATACCCTGCATTTCACCGGTCAGAATCTCTGGTTCTACGCTGTTTCCGTGGCACCACTGGCACAGGTCTTTGCACTTGAGTTTACGCAACCGATCTGGGTGATCCTGCTGTCCCCGATGCTGCTGGCCGAGCGGTTGACGGTCGTGCGGGTCCTTTCAGCACTTATCGGTTTTGCTGGTATCCTTATAGTCGCACGACCGGGGGCTGTTCCGTTAAGCGCAGGAATTGTCGCCGCCGCGATGTCGGCGGTGTTCTTCGCTTTGACTACAATTTCCACCAAAAAACTCACGCGTTCTGCAAGCATCGGGTGCATCATGTTCTGGCTGACCGTTATACAGGCCGGTCTTGGGCTGGCAGCCTCTGCGATCGACGGAGAACTTGCGTTACCAACGATGGCAACCGCGCCTTGGCTTTTGCTTGTAGGGCTTGCAGGCCTATTAGCGCATTTCTGCATTACGAATGCACTCTCAATCGCACCGGCTACGGTTGTGATCCCATTCGATTTTGCGCGCCTTCCTACAATCGCGATTGTCGGTATGCTTTTCTATCATGAGGCTCTCGATCAGTGGACGCTCGTGGGGGCTGCTGTCATTTTTGTGGGTATCTTCCTTAACGTTCAGTCGGAAAACCGTAACAGTTTAGCAACAGATTCTCGCAACACTCACTAAGGGTAACGTTCAGTCACCCGTTGACCAGCTATTGTAGAGAGAGTGAAATCCACCTGTAAGAATAACTCGGTTGTGCGCAGACACCACAAATTCGCGCAACTTAGCGATATAATTGGGAGGAATGGATGAAGAAGACGCTTCTACAGGCGTGTGCTTTGTGCGTGGGCGCAACAAGCATTCAAGCCGGTGGTCTGGACCGTAGTGGACAGGGAATCAATATCATTTTCGAAGAGGGATCCGTGGTCCAACTTCGTCTTGGATATGCGTCACCCGACGTAAGCGGTGAACAAAATGGCGTAGAATCAGGTGATGTGTCGAATGCTTTCTTCTCACCGGGCCTGGCTTACAAACGTTCATTTACTGACAAACTGGACTTTGCGCTGATCTATGACGAACCATTCGGTGCGGATATTGGGTATTCCGCCGACTATCCCCTGTCGCAGAATCCAACTGCAGCGTTTGGAGGACGCAGCGGGATTCTGAGAGCCAGCGCTGATGTCGACTCCCTCACCGCATTGCTGCGCTACAAGCTTGACGGTGGCTTCAGCGCCATTGGCGGTATTCGCGCGCAACGTGCTAGCGCAAAAGTCGTTGTACCGGCAGCAGCCGGATACGAATTTGACGCGGATGCCGATACTGACTTTGGTTATCTCGTCGGGGTTGCCTGGGAAAAACCTGAAATCGCAGCTCGTGTTTCGCTGGTCTACAACTCCAAGATCACTCACGATCTGTCGTCGACCGAGTCGTTCAACGTAGTGCCGCCCGTCCCCGCCGGGCTGCAAACAATCGATGACACGACCAGGGTCGAGACACCGCAATCCATCAACCTGGATTTCCAGACCGGGGTTGCCCCAAAAACGCTGGTGTTCGGATCGATCCGCTGGGTTGACTGGCCTCAGACAGTAGTGGCACCTGCCGCCTATGTCGGGATCGTTGGGGACAACCTCGTAGACTTTGACGACGACACATTCACCTATACTCTTGGAATGGGATATCAGTTCTCAGAGGCTTTTTCTGGCGCGATATCCACATCTTACGAAAAGTCGAATGGTACCGAAGTATCAAACTTGGGGCCGACTGACGGTTTCTGGAGCATTGGCGTAGGCGGTACTTACACCGTGGAAAATGCTCAGATCTCGGGCGGTGTCCGTTATACGGACATTGGCGATGCGACAACCACCACGGGTGGTGAATTCAGCGGCAACTCTGCCTGGAGCGTCGGCCTTCAGTTGACCTACTCTCTGAACTGATCAGCGGCAAAACTGTTCACAAGGCTCCGCCCTCCGGCGGAGCCTTTTTTGCATAGATCCGCATGATCACGAATTGAGATGATGCGGTCCTGCGTGGCAAGGAACAGATATCTACTCCCATTCTGGCATAACGAAACCTGTGCCCAAGACTGTTGGTTCTAAACAACCGCTGCACGCGCGATTGACGCCGCCCCCCGCCCGTTTTAGCAAGGTCGGAAAAGGGATAGTGGACAATGATCTACAACTCGGCAAAAGACTGGCGGGAAGCCGCGCGCAAAAAGGTGCTGTTTTTTGGCATGTCAGGCCTGGGAAAGACCTATGTGTCCAACGTTCTGCGCGATTCCGGGGACTGGTTCCACTATTCGGTCGATTACCGGATCGGCACGCGATACATGGGCGAGTATATCATCGACAACGCCAAGGCCGAGGCCATGAAGGTCCCTTTCCTGCGTGACCTGCTGTTGTCTGATTCCATTTACATCGGATCAAATATCTCGTTCGAGAACTTGACCCCTGTCGCCGCTTATCTGGGAAAACCGGGCAACCCGGCACAGGGCGGCATGGAGCTGACAGAGTATAAACGCCGTCAGGAACAATTCCGTTTGGCAGAAATCCACGCTCTGCTGGATACCGAGTATTTCGTGGATCGGGCGCAGAGATTGTACCAATACCCGCATTTCATTTGCGATACTGGCGGTTCGATATGCGAATGGGTTGACCCCAATGATCCGCGGGATCAGGTCCTGACTGAGCTGTCGCGTCAAACGCTGATGATTTGGATCAAAGGCGATGACGACCACACGTCCGAGCTGGTCAGACGCTTTGACCGTGCGCCCAAGCCCATGTCTTATCAGCCCGAATTCCTGACACGTGTCTGGGACGAATATCTGACCCAACAGGGCTGTTCCGCCGAACAGGTCGATCCAAACGCATTCATTCGCTGGACCTATGCCAAAGCTCTTGCGCACCGGCAACCGAGATACAGGGCGATGGCCGACAACTGGGGTCTGACGATCGCTGCCAGCGACATGCACAGTATTCGCGACGACGGTGATTTCGATGAGTTGATCGAACGTGCACTTGAGACCCGGCCAAAGCGCGATTAACTACGGCACTTACACTCTCAAACCAAAGGCTTGCATCCGATGCCGATCAAGATTCCCTCTGACCTGCCCGCATATGACGTTCTCACCAATGAGGGCGTCATGGTCATGTCCGAGGATCAGGCAATGCGTCAGGATATTCGCCCCCTTCGGATCGGGTTGCTGAATCTGATGCCCAAGAAGATTCAGACCGAAAACCAGTTCGCGCGACTCATCGGTGCAACCCCTCTGCAGATCGACCTGTCGCTGATCCGTATGACCGAACATCGGACCAAGAACACCGCAGCCGAGCATATGGCCGAGTTCTACCGCCCGTTTCAGGAGGTAAGGAACCAAAAATTTGACGGCCTGATCATCACCGGCGCCCCGATCGAACATCTTGAATTCGAGGATGTCACCTATTGGGAAGAAATCAGCGAAGTATTTGACTGGACCCAGACAAATGTCCATTCGACCTTTGGCGTGTGCTGGGGCGGAATGGCGATGATCAATCATTTCCATGGGGTGCGTAAGCATATGTTGGACGCCAAGGCTTTCGGATGTTTCCGGCACCGCAATCTGGCTCCCTCCTCACCGTTTCTGCGCGGGTTTTCCGATGATTGCGTCATCCCGGTCAGCCGGTGGACCGAGATGAAGCAGGCCGAAATCGACAACGCTACGGGCCTGACCACCTTGCTGGGTAGTGATGAGGCAGGCCCCTGCTTAGTCGAAGATAAGGACCATCGTGCGATTTATATCTTCAACCACTTTGAATATGACAGTGATACGCTCAAGCAGGAATATGATCGCGATATCGACAACGGCACACCGATAAACGTGCCGATGAACTACTATCCAGACGACGACCCCTCGCGCCGGCCTCAGAACAGATGGCGCAGCCATGCGCACCTGCTCTATGGCAACTGGATTAACGAAATCTATCAGACAACTCCATTCGATATGGATCAAATTGGTTCTTAAAACCATCATAGCTCTTGCCCTGCTGATTGCTGGCCTGGCAACCGTAACAACTTGGCGCGTGTCACGGAACGAAGCTGTAGCCGAGGCCAGTTTCCCACCCGAGGGTCAGCTGATCGACGTCGATGGAGTCAGCGTTCATGCCGTAGTCATGGGGCACGGGCCCGATGTCGTGCTGATCCACGGGTCCAGTGGCAACACTCGGGACATGACTTTTGCCCTCGCACCAATTCTGGCAGAAGATTTCCGTGTCATTGTTTTTGACCGGCCCGGACTGGGGTATTCCGACAGCTTCAATCCGGACGGCGAAACCCTTGAAGAACAAGCCGAAATCCTACGCCGTGCAGCTGTCAAGCTGGGCGCGGACAAACCCATTGTTGCAGGGCAAAGCTATGGCGGGTCGGTGTCGCTGGCCTGGGCGGTTACACAGCCCGAACACATCTCGGCGCTGGTGTTGATTGCCCCCGCCGCGATCCCTTGGGAAACGCCGCTGGATGGTTTCAACCGAATGGCCGCGACCAAGCCCGGAAACGCGCTTGTGCTGCCGTTGATCAATGCCTTTGTCCCCGATTGGTATGTCGAGCAGGCCTTAGACGGTGTCTTTTCCCCCCAAACTGCACCCGAAGGCTATGCCGAACATTTCGGCCCCGGGCTGACCATGCGCCCGGCTTCGATGCATGCCAACGCAATGCAACGCGCCAATCTGTTGGACGAAGTTCGTGCGCTGCAGCCGCGCTATAAGGATATTTCGGTCCCGACCGAGGTTGTGCATGGCACCGCCGACACAACGGTCGGGTTGGAATGGCATGCGGAACCCCTGATCGACCAAATCCCCGGCGCTGAACTGATCGAATTGCCGGGAATTGGCCATATGCCACAGATCGTGGCCGCACCCGAAGTAGCGGCCGCAGTCATCCGGGCTGCTCAGCGGGCGGGTTTGCGTTAATTCCGAGGCTAATCCATAGTAAGATATGGATTTTATCGCGAGGTGACTCATGACACGAACTGGCAAAGGCACCATCGAGGAATATTACAAAAAACGTGCACCAGAAGAAGTCCGGAACGAGATCAAAGAGGCCGATAAGGATGACATTCTGAACCCTACATACCCCTATGACGAACGCATGAAGCGTAAGGCGTATGAGAAACAAATGCAGTCCCTGCAGATCGAGCTTGTGAAAATGCAGCTTTGGGTGAAGGAAACTGGCCAGCGTGTCGCTGTTATCTTCGAAGGCCGCGATGCCGCTGGAAAAGGCGGGACGATCAAGCGGTTCCGTGAGAACCTGAACCCGCGTGGGGCTCGGAACGTTGCGCTCAGCAAGCCATCGGATCAAGAGCGCAGCCAATGGTATTTTCAGCGCTATATCCCACATCTGCCCGCAGCCGGAGAAATCGTGTTTTTTGACCGCAGCTGGTATAACCGCGGCGTGGTGGAAAATGTGTTTGGGTTCTGCAACACAAAACAGCGTGAACGCTTCTTCCGCCAGGTTCTGCCGTTAGAGACCGGCCTGTGTGACGATGGTATCCGCTTGTTCAAGTTCTGGTTGAACGTCGGACGGGCCGAGCAGTTGAACCGGTTTCTTGCGCGCGAAACGGACCCATTGAAACACTGGAAACTAAGCCCAATCGATATCGCTGGTTTGGACAAATGGGATGAATACTCTGCTTCGATTTCCGAAACCCTTACACGCAGTCACAGCGAAGCCTGCCCCTGGACCATAGTTCGTTCCGACGACAAGAAACGGGCAAGGCTGGCAGCAATCCGAACCGTGCTTCATGCGCTGGACTATGATGAAAAGGACAAAAATGCGATTGGCGATATCGACACCAAGATATGTGGCGGGCCAGATATCTGGGATGCCTGATCTTTCTTGCCGGCCAATATCATCACAAAGATTGGACGAATACGTGCTACCGGTTTATGTCTTAGTTCCTCAAGAATTGTACAAAAAAGGCGTCTGAATCAGGGATGACAAAACGCGGGTATCACCACGGCAACCTGAAACAGGCTCTGATCGACGCAGCTCTGTCCCTGATCGAGGAAAAGGGTCCGACCGGGTTCACCCTGTCAGAGGCTGCAAAAGCTGCAGGCGTCACGCCTGCAGCTGTTTATCGCCACTATCACGGGCGCGAGGACCTGATCGCCGAGGCGGCGCGTCAGGGGTTCGAGATGTTCGCCGATCTAATTCAATTCGCTTATGACAAAGGCCAGCCTTCGGCGCTGGCTGCATTCGAAGCAACCGGGCGCGCCTATCTGGCCTTTGCTCGCAAGAATCCTGGCCACTATATCGCGATGTTCGAAAGTGGGATTTCCGTCAACCGCACCCCAGAACTTGCCCTGGCTGCAAACCGGGCCAGAGATGTTCTAGAAAAAGCTGCAGCCGATCTGTCGCAACATATTCCGCCGGAAAAACGTCCGCCGGCTTCAATGTTCAGCGCACATATCTGGGCGCTGAGTCACGGTGTAGTCGAATTGTTTGCCCGTAACACCGGCGCCACCGCACCCTTCCCGCCCGAAGATCTTTTGGAAACGGGGATCGGTATTTATCTGCGGGGACTAGGGCTGGTGCCTCCGGACGAATAAGGCCGTCAGAACACCGGTTTCCGTTGCGGAATGCTGAGACCGGATGTGACATTAATCAGATCCATCTCACCCATACCCTTGATGTCCACACGCCCGATATCAGAGACCTGAAACTCGTCAATCAGGGCGTATTTCATTTCTTCAGGCGCAACAATATTCATTGGGTTTGCAAAGACTTGTAACCGGGAAGCGATGTTCACGGCGGGCCCGAAAACATCATAGACATATTTCTGAATACCAACCACAGATCCTACCGCTGGCCCCATACCCAGCCCCACACGTGCCTGCCACTTGTGCGGATGGCTTTCATTTCTCCGCTCAAGATAGCGAAGGAACCTGACTGCACAATGGGCAGCAGCAGTCGCATGATCTGGCGTAGCATCCGGCATGCCTGACACCGCAAGATAAGCATCGCCAATAGTCTTGATCCGCTCACATCCGAACTGTTCGACGATCCGGTCAAAGGCCGTAAAGATGTCATTCAACTCGCTTAGGGTAACCGTCGGGTCCGTCTTGGCGGCAAAATCCGTGAACCCCACAAAGTCCAGCATCACAACTGACACCTGATCGTAAAGCTGCGGCGTGACCACACCGAATGTCTTGAATTCTTCATAAACAGCGCGCGGCATCAGGTTCAGCAACAGCCTTTCAACCCGCTCCTTCTCACGCTCCAACTCGCGCGTGTTGCGTTCGACCATAGTCGAGTAGCTGTCAATCATGCTTTCAAGTTCGCGGATTTTGGTGATGTTCTGAAACTCGATGACCAGAACCTGTTCCGAAAGACCGTTTGCCAGAGAAACTGCCGTTGCGAAAACCAATGTCCTGCGTTTCGGCTTGATCTGCAATTCGACCGAGTATCTGAGCCCAGATTGCTTTACGTCTTCAAGTTCACGCGCATCAAGGTCAGGAAAAATATCCAACAATGTCTGTCCATCAGCCGGAGGGCCAAACCATTCCTGAAATGGGCCGTTGCAGAATACGAATGTAAGATCCGAAGCCCGAACCACTGCGACACCAACACCGATCGCGCGCAGCAGTTGTTCATTGATCGCAAGAATGCTCATGCCGCATCGCGCGTAACAATAATTGCACGTTTGGATTCGATCGCTCCCAAGGCAATCTTTACGTGCCGATCTTCCATTCCATGTAACGCCAGCGCTTCACCAAACAGATCTGCCATTTCGTCGAAATCTGCGTGCGAGATGTTCAGATTTCTGTGAACCGCTTCAATTCGATCATCACTAAAAGATGTCGGGCCACCGATCAGAGACGATACGAACTTGGTCTGGTGATCAATCAGCCTTGGCATGTCGATATCTTCGAAATGGTCACCGATCTGATCAGACTCCAGTGCCATTTCGTAAAAGGTCATAACGATCCGGCTGATCGTTTTGAAACCGCCATAATGCTCATAGATTGTCTGACCCACACCAACCCCAAACCGGAAAAACACCAACAACACTGGAAGATTATATCAATTTGACGGTTTTGTTAACGCTTATCGAGAATTACTATTTTTGCTTGGTTGGAAAGCCGTGATCAGCCCATGATATAAACTAAACCCTCAGGTCTTCGGCACAGGGGATAAATCCGACATACCCCCCGCTTTCAAGCAATCGGGCTTCGCCTCTCTGGCGCCAATACAACTTGCGTTTCGCGGCCTGCAATTCGCGACGAATGCGAAACCACAGGGGTCCCTTATCCAGACCGCTATTGGTCTTTCTGTTTTGTGAACGTTCACTGACTTTCACGGAATCTTCAGCCTGATCTTGCTGTTTCGACCAGATCATTTGAACGCCGACTGCTGGAAAACACTGATACATTTGCCAATCCGGGCGGGGGATAGATACGAAATCATCCAGGTGATCCGAGTATTTCTCGGACCACTTCAGCAATTTACGGCAGGCCACTTGAGACAGGATATATGCGGCCGCGCTGGGTGCCATTTCCAGCATCGGGCGAACCGGTACGCCGGTAATCTGTAGTTCTGGCCCAAACCGCAGCGACCGGGGGGAATAGTCCAGCTTTAGGAAGTCGAACCCTGACCCTGCTTCGAGCAATCTGGCAATCACACCGCCAGCTTGGGTCGACATTTCAACATCGTCTTCAAAGATCGCAACAGCCTTCAGGTCTTGCTGAACGGTACGCTTCCAAACGGCGCGATGGCTTTCGAAACAAGCGACTTCACTTTGTTTCAGACCCCAGCGGCTGCCAGAACCGGGAACATAACCATTTCCAACCAGAGCGCCCTCTTGTTGTGCATCGGTCGCACTAAAGCGTTTGGCCCCAATCAATCCAGTATGCGCAAACTGCGCCTCCATAAAGTTACGCCGTTCGGGTACCCGATCCAGATTGATATAGTAGACACCCGTTCCCGGTGGCAGTTCATGATGGCCCACGGCTGTTCCTTTTTAATGCCTGCACCAGATACACATCGCACAATCGGACAATCAAGCCCACAGCCCCCACCTATCGCAGCTTTGAATTCCTGTCTAAGCTGCCGTTGAACAGCAAGAAACGGGAAACTCGCCATGTCATCACATGGGTATAGCGGTGGGCGGCTTAATCTGCCTTTTGTCGGCATTTCGACCTTCGGCAAAGCGCCGTATGTCGAGGATTGGGACAATATCGACGCGGATGTCGCAGTCATAGGGGCGCCTTTCGACTTTGGCACTCAATGGAGGTCCGGCGCGCGCTTTGGGCCGCGTGCGGTGCGCGAGGCCTCGACCCTGTTCAGCTTTGGCCATGCCGGGGCCTATGACCATGAGGATGACGCTACCTATCTGGATGGATCGGTGCGGATGGTCGATATTGGGGATGCCGATATTATCCACACCAAGACAGATGAGAGCCACGCCAATATTCAATACGGCGTCGAACGTATTCTGTCCGCAGGCGCCCTGCCCGTCACCATCGGCGGCGATCATTCGGTGAATATCCCCTGCATCAACGCCTTTGCCACAGATTGCGCGCAGAACGGTCCGATCCATGTGGTCCAGATCGACGCGCATCTAGATTTCGTTGACGAACGTCATGGCGTCACTACTGGCCACGGCAATCCGATGCGGCGGGCGATTGAAAAGCCGTACGTCTCGGGCATGACCCAGCTGGGCATTCGCAACGTGTCGTCGACCGCTAAGGAAGGGTATGAGGATGCCCGCGCCCGCGGATCAGACATCCTGTCAGTGCGGCAGGTGCGCAAACTGGGCACCGAGGGCGTGGTTGAACGCATTCCCGAAGGCGCGCGGTATTACGTTACGATTGATATCGACGCGTTTTGCCCCTCAATCGCACCTGGCACGGGTACGCCCAGCCATGGCGGGTTTTTGTATTACGATGTGCTGGAAATTCTTCAGGGGCTGGCGAAACGGGGTGACGTGGTCGGGATCGACCTTGTTGAAGTCGCCCCAAGTTACGACCCAACCGAAAGCACGCAGATTCTGGCGGCGCAGGTGCTGCTGAACTTCATCGGGTTTATCTTTCACGAACGGGGCAAGAAGGGCTGAACGCCCTTCCCGCCCATACGATCAGGCGCTGATCGTGTTGTGTTCAGGCCCATAGGGGAAGCCGGTGATGTTCTCGGCACCGGCCTCTTCGACCACTAGAATGTCATGCTCACGATAGCCACCGGCACCGGGCTGTCCTTCGGGAATCCACAGCATCGGCTCGATGGACACGACCATGCCCGGCTCCAGCACCGTGTCGATATCCTCGCGCAGTTCAAGACCCGCCTCACGACCGTAATAGTGGCTGAGGATGCCGAATGAGTGCCCATAGCCGAATGAGCGGTACTGCAGCAGGCCCTCATCAGCAAAGAATCGATTGATCTCAGCCGTGATCCCAGAGCAGGTCGCGCCCGGTTTGATCAGGCTCAGCCCCAACTCATGCGCGGCGACGTTTGCCTTCCAGATGCGCAGGCTATCGGCGTCGGGTTCGCCCAGAAACAAGGTGCGTTCCAGCGCAGTGTAATAGCCCGAGATCATCGGGAATGTGTTCAGCGACAGGATATCGCCCTTTTGCAGCGCCCGCTTAGTGACCGGGTTATGTGCGCCATCAGTGTTCAGGCCGGATTGAAACCAGACCCAAGTATCACGGTATTCGGCTTCTGGATAAGCACGAGCAATCTCGGCCTCCATCGCGTCACGGCCCGCCATGGCGATTTCGATCTCGGTCGCGCCTTCGCGGATCGCGGCGTGAATGGCTGCGCCGCCCACATCTGCAGTGTGTGCGCCGCCTTTGATCAACTCGATCTCTTCGGCGGATTTCACCATGCGTGCGGCCATTGTGTCGGGTGCGATATCAACCAGTTCAGGCTGGCCCAGCATATCCAGCGCGGTGTCGCGCATTGCCAGGGTCATATGGTCGCCTTCGATCCCGATCCGCCGTGCAGATCCGATCAGATCAGCCACCGCGCGCCAGTAATTGTTCCGCTTCCAGTCGGTATAGATCACGTTGTCTTCAACCGAGCGACGCCAAGGCTGGCCGGCGTCGATATTGGCCGACACGGTGGTGCATTTGTCCTGAGTGACAACGCAACCGTAGGGACGCCCGAACGAGCAATACAAGAAGCCCGAGTAATAGGCGATGTTTTGCATGGAAGTCAGCAGAACTGCTGGAATATCGCGGGCGGCCATCGTGGCGCGCAAACTGGCCAGACGGCGTGCATATTCCGCCTTACTAAAGGGCAAAGGCGCCTTGTCACCGTTGTGGCAGGTAAAGAATTCGGGGCGATTGTTTAGATCATTCATCTTGGTCTCTCCTCGATGCCGGACAGGCAAAGCCCGGCCACAAGTCCCGGCGTTCAGGACAAGCGGCCTCGGGAACCGAGAGCCATGCACCCGCCTAGATGTCACGACGCCATCGTGACCGGGGTGCATGGTGAAATCGCTAAATCACCTTGTGAGTCGCGTCAAGCGGGACTGAGCCCCCGCAGGCGTTCAGACCGCCGCCGCAGCAGCTCTACCGTGGTCAACAGCGCAATCGAGATCACCACAAGGATGGTCGCTACTGCCAGAATGGTCGGGCTGATCTGTTCGCGCAGGCCGGTGAACATCTGCCATGGCAGTGTCTTCTGGCTGGCAGAGCCAACGAACAGCACCACAACCACCTCATCGAACGAGGTGATAAAGGCGAAGAGGCCGCCCGAGATCACGCCCGGCAGGATCAGGGGCATCTGAATCTTGAAAAACGTCCGCACCGGGCCCGCGCCCATATTCGCCGCCGCCCGCGTCAGAGAGCGATCAAAGCCCACCAGCGTCGCAGTCACGGTGATGATGACGAAAGGGATGCCCAGAACGGCGTGGGCAAGGACAACTTTCACATAGCCCACGAAGTTCTTGTTCATGCCCAGCGTGCCTTCCATGAAGCGACCGATATCGCTGTAGAAGAAGAACATGCCGGTGGCCGAGATGATCAACGGCACGATCATCGGCGAGATCAGGACGCCCATGATGACGCGGCGGCCGGGTACGTGGCTCTGGCTGAGGCCGATGGCCGCCAACGTGCCCAGCGAGACCGAGATGATCGTCGCAATCGGCGCGATGATCAGCGAGTTCTTGAAGCTGCGCTGCCATTCATTGTTGGTGAAGAAATCGCGGTAATGCTTCAGCGAATACCCTTCGGGGTCCAGACTCAGCATCTCAGGGGTGAAGGTAAAGAAGTCCTGCGCGTTGAACGACAGCGGCAGAACCACAAGGATCGGGGTGATCAGGAACACGAAGATCGCACCGCAGATAACCCGGAACAGATAGTGATAGAATACCTGTTTTGGCGTCAGATAGCTGAGCAGTTTACGGCGATACCGGCCTTCATAGAGCCAATAGATAAAGAAGATAAAAAACCAACCGCCCAACAGGCCCAGAATGCCACCCATCGGACCTGACAACAGGAAACCGATGACGCCGAAACCCAGGATATTGATCCAGCGCGCCAGTTTTTCGTTCTTCAGAACGTTGATGTAGACCCAGGCCAGCGCGGCGATCAGAGCTGCGCCACCCAGAATGCCCAAAAGGATCGAGCCGTTGCCCGCGCCGACAAAGACGCCGGCTAAGGCACCCGCCAAGGCGACACTGGGCAGAACCATGGAGAGCGGTTTGCGGGATATCGGTGTAAGTGCAGCCATGTCGATTATCCCAACTTCACGTTATCAATGCCCACGATCTTGTCGTAGACCCAGTAGAGCAGCATGACGACACCCAGCAGGATCGTACCCAAGGCCGCAGCCAGTCCCCAATTCAGCGAGGACGATATGTGATAGGCGATCCGGTTCGAGATGAAGACACCCTTGGTGCCGCCCACAATTTCAGGCGTGATGTAGTAACCGATCGACAGAATGAACACGAGGATCGAGCCCGCTCCGATACCCGGAATGGATTGTGGGAAGTAGATGCGCCAGAACGTCGTCCAGTTGGTCGCGCCCATTGATTTCGCCGCGCGCGTGTAAGTCACTGGGATCGTCTGCATCACTGAATACATCGGCAGGATCATGAACGGCAGCAGGATATGCGTCATCGCAATGATCGTGCCGATCTGGTTATTGATGATCACCAGTCGTGCATCATCGGCCACAAGTCCAAGCCAGACCAATGTTTCATTAATCACGCCCTGCTGTTGCAACATCACTTTCCACGCCGAGGTCCGCACCAAAAGTGAGGTCCAGAAAGGCAAGAGGACAAGGATCATCAGCAGGTTCGACACCCGCATCGGTAGGGTCGCCAGCAGGTAGCTAACCGGATAGGCCAGCAGGATACAGGACACTGTAATCACCAGCGACATGAACAATGTGCGGCCAAACAGCTTGATCAGAATCTGCTTGTCTTCAGGCTGCGACTGCGCGCCTTCGGGCGTGCGGCGCATATCGACCGCGTTCAGGAAATAACCATTGGTAACCGTTGGCGAATGGGTCTTGATCACGGCCCACGTCTTAGGATCACCCCAGCCCTCGTGAATCTCGATGATCTGGTCCTTGAAGGGTCCATCGGTTTCAGGGTCAAGCTTGCCCATTTTCCGGCCAGAGCGGCGGAACAAAGAAGACATGCCAGTCTCCTCGTAGTTCAGACGCGAGCCAAGGCGGGTGTGGGTTTTGCTATCAACGGCAACGACCATGTCGCGAACGAATGCATCGTATACTGCTTCGTCCGGAAGCTCACCGCTTTGGGCGTCCCAGCTTTGCAGGGCTTCCACAGTAAGCGGGAGGGTCTCCGAAACCATGCTGTTTTCAACCGAGCGGAACAGCATTGAAGCAATCGGCACGATAAAGGAAAACATGACAAATAGCAGAAGCGGAGCGACGAGCATCAATGCTCGTAACTTCTGCCGCCGCAGTGAACGTGCCAGCGATTGCTTAAGCGGCGTTCCGTCCGCTGCCAGCATCGGCCCCGCATTTTGGCTTGCGTCAGTCATCTGTGCCCCTTGACTCTGCTTGGGTCTGGGGGCGGCGCACCGCCCCCGACTGTTTCATGAAATCAAACGATTATTTCGCAAGCCAAGCCTGGAATTTCGCTTCGATGTCATCGCGGTAATCCGCCCAGAACTCGTAGTTATACAGGAACGTGTTCTTGGCGTTTTCCGGATCGGTCGGCATGTGCGGCGCCATGTCGATGCCAAGCTCGGCATGCTGACCAACCAGCGGAGCCGACGAGGCACGGGCCGGACCGTACGAGATGTACTTGGCCTGATCCGCCAGACGCTGCGTGTCCGTTGCGAACATGATGTAGTCCAGCGCACGCTGCTGACGCTCTTCGCTCAGACCGGCGGGGATGATCCAGCCGTCCAGGTCAAAGATCTGCGCGTCCCAAAGCATGGCAACGGGCTGCTTCTGCTCTTCGATCACGCTGAACAGACGGCCGTTATAGGTCGAGCCCATGATGATCTCGCCATCGGCCAGAAGCTGCGGCGTGTCGGCACCCGCGGACCACCAGACGACGTTGTCCTTGATGGTTCCCAGTTTCGCCAACGCCTGATCCTGACCTTCAGGGGTCGCCAGAACGTCATAAACGTCATCTTTGGCGACGCCGTCACAGATTAGCGCCCATTCCATGTTGTTGATGGCACGTTTTTCCAGCGAACGCTTGCCCGGATAGGCTTCCAGGTCGAAGACTGCACAGACATCTGTCGGAGGTGTGTCACCAACCAGGTCCGTACGATAGCCAAATGTGGTCGAATAGACGATCTGCGGAATAAAGCATTCGCTGACCAGCAGGTCACCGAAATCATCGGCAGCCGAAGTGCCGTCGGGCGCCGGGGCCAGCATGGTGTCGGGGTCGATCTCCATCGCCAGACCTTCGTCACACAGACGAATTGCGTCCGCAGCAACAACATCCACTACGTCCCAGGTGATGTTGCCCGCTTCGTTCATCGCGCGCAGCTTGGCAACCGCTTCGGCCGAGCTGTCATCGTTAAGGATAGTGATGCCGCTCTTTTCAGAATAGGGCTCGTGATACGCCTTCAGCTGTGACTTGGAATAGGCGCCGCCCCACGAGACAATCGTCATCTCCTCGGCCATGGCGCCTCCGGCCACGGCAACAATGGCGCTTGCCATCAAAGTGGTCTTAAGTTTCATTGTTAACTCCCTGTTATACCCGTAAATTTCTGAACAGACCGGATCACGGGGCAACCCGGCCGCCATTTACCCCCAGCGATCCACCAGGGGACGTTCTGCATCAGGCGTCAAGTGCCCGGCAATCATGGGCCAACCAACCGATTTCAACTTCCTGGCCGGGCGACAACCGAATCGCGTCAGGGGCGTTTCGGGTCTTGATGATAAAGTCTTCATTACCCGCCACGGACAGGCGGAACCGGAAGACATCACCCATATAGATGAATTCTTTGACAGTCGCCTTGAGCGTATGCGCATCAGCATGCAGGCGATCTTTGTTGAACTCCACCCGTTCGGGGCGGATTGAAACTTTGGTCCGTTCACCAGCAGCGCTGACATTGACCGGTTTGGCGTCAATTTCTGATCCATCATCCAGTGCAACCACGCACGAGTCGCCGTCGATTGACTTAACAACGCCTTCCAAGGTGTTGTTTTCACCAATGAACTGGGCAACAAAGCTATTTTCGGGCTCTTCATAGAGCAGATCCGGCGGCGCAAGCTGCTGGATGCGTCCGTCGTCGAACACGGCCACGCGATCCGACATCGTCAGCGCCTCTGTCTGGTCGTGGGTCACGTAAACTGTCGTAATCCCCAGCTCATGCGCCAGACGGGTAATCTCGAACTGCATATGTTCGCGCAATTGCTTGTCCAGCGCGCCCAGCGGTTCGTCCATCAAAACTAGCTCAGGCTCGAACACCAAAGCACGGGCCAAGGCGATCCGCTGCTGCTGACCGCCGGACAGTTGCGCCGGACGACGGCTGCCAAAGGCGCCCATCTGGACCATATCCAGCGCACGCTTCACTTTTTCTTCCCGATCGCTTTTGCCGATGTTGCGCACTTCAAGCGGGAACGAAAGGTTTTCAGCCACAGTCATATGCGGGAACAATGCATAGTTTTGGAACACCATGCCAATCCCGCGCTTATGTGGTGGAATGTTGTTGATCGGGCGTCCGTCCAACATGATTTCGCCATGAGTAGCGGTTTCAAATCCGGCCAACATCATTAGGCAAGTTGTCTTGCCTGACCCCGAGGGGCCGAGCATAGTTAGAAACTCACCCTTTGGCATCGAGAGATTAAGGTCTTTTACGACGAGTATCTCGCCGTCATAAGATTTTTGAACACGCTGAAATTCGACGAACGCTGCGTCATTTGACATTACCAACTTGGCTCCCCTGTGCGGTCTTTGCTTGCCCGGTTCATCCGGATCTCAAAGACCAGTCCACCCTATTTAAGGACATGGGGGACCAACCACGCAACCATAAATGTTACAGCTAGGCGACAAAGAATCCTGAAATTCACTTCTGCTCAACTGATATTTCGATATCTCGCCCGCAACGCAAGGCCTTGAATAGCGTAATTAACTTGCTTCATTCGCCTCTATTCAACTTCCTCACCCACAACATTAATATAATATTTTTAATAGGTTATAATTACAACTTGAACCACCACATCTCACAGCCCAGACCTCGGCATCGATACTGAGGTGCTGAGAGATTCGCATGTCGAAATTCCTCGACCGATTGGAAAACGCCAAAATTATCTGGCGCAATCCAATCTAAAAACCGCGCTTTGGGGGGCAATTAATCTCATTTTGATAGGGCGGAGGTGCGGATTTGCGCACCTCCCGTTTTCAGGCGCAATCGGATTCTGCCTTTGGGGGCAGTTGCACCCTCTTAACTTGCGGCTTCCTGCGCTTATTCCGGGGCAAGATTCAGATGTTTCTTGACCTTCTTCAATCCGGCACTTCGGATAAAATGCACAGAACTTGGGCATCGCTCCCAATGTTCAGGGCCTCGCAGACATCTGCATTCATCGCTGCTGCGACGCCCGCCCCGCCCGAAGCAGTTGTCGCCAACCCAGCCTCTGCCATAGCCGGTAAATACCGCACCACGTCGTCATCCGAGAGCGTCAGAAAACAGTCTGCATCCCGCGCCAGACCATTCAGCGCGATCAGCGAGGGTTCTTTACAGTCCAGCCGTCCCATGATGCTGTCAGGCCCATCCGCAAAGACGCAGGTACCTGCTTCGATACTGGCTTGCAACGCAGGGGCCGCTTCGGGTTCCACGACAATGATCTTGGGTCCATCACCCCAGGCATGGCGCGCATAAGCTGCAACCGCCCCTGCCAACCCACCTACCCCGGCCTGCAAAATGATATGCGTGGGCGCATTTGGGCATTGGCGCACCGCTTCTGCAGCCATCTGCAGATATCCCTCCATCAGGGTGTGCGGCAGCTCGTAATACCCGTCCCACGAACTGTCAGATAGCAATGTCCAACCGTTAGCCTGCGCCGCTTTGCCAGCAGCCTCCATACTGGCGGCATAATCCGTGCCTTGACGAACGACCCTGGCTTTTTGCGCACGAAGGCGTTCCGCGAAACTTTCAGGTACGGTTTCGGCGATATAGACCACTGCATCAGCCCCAAATATCCGTGCACCTGCTGCTACACTCATCCCGTGGTTACCCGCGCTAGCGGTGACATAGGTTTTCCCGCGTAAAGTAGACTTATCCGGTGTCTGCGCCAGATCAGCAGCGTGGCGGGCGATGACATAGGCAGCCCCCAAAGCCTTGAATGACCCGAGGTTCATGCGCCCACGCTCATCTTTGACCCATAGATCGGCGACATTGGCCAAATCCTTGGCTTCAACCAGATTGGTTTCTGCTGCTGCAGGGCATACTGTTAACAAATCAGCTACGCGAGCCGCGTTTATCGAAGGAAATGGAGCATCAGGAATCAATTTTTCCTTGCCGCGGTGTGGGTTTGAACTGAGTTTCAACAGTATTTCCTTCCTGAGTTGTCCATTGACGTGATCGGATTCGTAAAGTTCTGTCAACACGTCTCTAATCACGACACGAGGATCCGATGAGCCAAGTGAATCCGGCATTCATGCGGGGGGAATTTGACCGTCGGCTGTCCAAAACACGAAAAGCCGTGACCGAGGTCGGGCTGGACGCGCTGTTCTTCGAAGATCCTTCGAACATGACGTGGCTAACCGGATACGAGGGGTGGTCGTTCTACGTCCATCAAGGCGTTTTGGTCTTTCATGACGCAGACCCGATCTAGTGGGGACGCAATCAGGATACTAATGGGGAACGACGTACAGTGTGGATGCCTGATTGTCAGATACGTCCACATTGAAAGCCGCGCGTGCTGCGGCTATCCAGTAGGTCTGAGCTATCTCCCGGACTGAGGTGAGCGCACGGTATCTCTGCGTCCCGAGGATGAGACAATCCTGGAACCTGGCAAGACGTTTCACTTTATGCCTGGCCTCTGGTTGAATGACTGGGAGTTAGAGATCACCGTGTCGATCCTGATCACCGATACCGGTCCTGCCGAATGTTTCTGTAACCGCCCAAGAAAGCTGTTTGTAAAGCCATGACCCTGCAAAGAACCCAAGATATCCTCGCCGATCTGATCGCGTTTGAAACGGTATCTGCAGACAGCAATCTTCAGATCATCAGCTATCTAAGGGACAGGTTGCAGGCCTTGGGTGCACGCTGCATCGAAACCCGGGATGATACTGGCACCAAGGCCAATGTATTTGCTTCCATAGGCCCAGACATTCCCGGCGGCATCCTGTTATCCGGCCACACGGACGTGGTTCCCGTCGCGGATCAGAACTGGACATCAGACCCGTTTTTGATGACCGAGAAAGATGGCAGACTTTACGGACGTGGCACCTGTGACATGAAGGGCTTCATCGCCGCCGCACTTGCACTTGCCGAAACGCTGGATGCCAGAAAACTGACCCAACCGCTGCACTTTGCCTTCACCTATGATGAAGAAACCGGATGTTTGGGCGCGCAGAACATGGTGAACGATCTTTCCGAACGAGGAATAGTGCCGGATATCGCAATAATCGGAGAGCCCACCGAAATGTGCCTGATCGAAGGGCATAAGGGGTGCTATGAATACACGACACGATTTGTCGGGCTCGAAGGACACAGCTCGGCCCCGGATGATGGGGTTAATGCGGCGGAATACGCGGCACGCTATGTAGGAAAACTTCTGGAACTGCGCCAGATATTGAAATCCCGCGCGCCAACAAACAGCCCCTTCGAGCCACCCTGGACCACTATAAACGTGGGGTTCTTCAATAGCGGCGTCGCCCATAACGTCATTGCCAGCAAAGCCGATGTCGGCTGGGAAATGCGCCCGGTTCAGGCCAGCGATGCGGATTTCGTCAAGCAAACCCTGACTGACTATGTGACGCACAGCCTGCTGCCCGAAATGCAGGCCGTCCATAGTGAAGCAAACATCACGCAGGATATCACGGCCGAGGTTGCAGGCCTTGAGCCAATGGAAGAAAACGCCGCCCGCAAACTGGTTTCCGAGCTGACCGGGGCGAACGGAACAGGTGTTGTGTCATTCGCCACTGAAGCTGGCCTGTTTCAGCAGCTTGGCACCCATGCGATTGTCTGCGGTCCCGGCTCGATCACACAGGCCCATAAAGCAGATGAGTACGTCGAGATCGAACAGCTCGACCTATGCTGTCGGATGCTGGACCGGCTTGGGCAACGCCTGACCTCTTAACCTGCCCCATGGGTGCGATCATAAGCAGATCGCTTGGGCTGAATATGCGCGTTTCGGATGTCTTCACCGGGGTCATAGACTTCCATAACCAATGGATAACAGGCGGCTGCGTCCGAGGAATGCTCGGACGAGCAATCGCCCCCGGGACAAGCTGAAAGGCCGACGATCAGGTCAATCTCGGCGTAGAATTCCAGATAATCACCCGGACGCACCGGGCTTGCCTTCATGAAGTATTGGCCTGTGTCCTGCGTAAATCCGGTGCACATGAAGACGTTCAACACGTCGTGGACGTGCATTTCGGCCTCATGCAGCGGCAGGCCACAATGGCTGGCCAATGCCCGTGTCAGGTTGGAATGGCAGCAATAATGGTAGTCATCGCCAGACAGCAGTCGCCCGGTATATGGGTCACAGCGGGTCCCGATTACGTCATGCACGGATCCGCCGTATGAATCGAACCCATACCAATCCAGAGTATCCGTAACGATGGTCGCCATGGGCCGCATATTCGGAAAACTTGACCACATCCGATCCCCGGTCGACAGATGCGTGCCATGCAGCGCGCGGGTTTTGCCGGAATAGAACCGTTCGGTCAGGTCGTGCTTGTACCACATGTTAAGATCACCGACCTGCGCGCCATCGACCGACACCACCCGAATAAAGGCCCCCGCGGGCACTTCAATACAGGCCGCATCACGCGGGGCTGCTATGACTTCGGCGGTTTTCACCGCGCGCTGCCTCAGGTCAGTCAACGCAGCCAGATCAGGTTGCGGTACCGTTTCGGGCGGATAGCAAATGACCGGAGGGATCGCCCTCCGGTCATTTGCGTCTGCCGGAGGTTCAAAATTCGGATGTTTCAACTTCATGACCGCGCTCCGATATCTTCATGACAACAGACCTAGCGCATCACAAACGGGTTCGCCATCGGCTCTTGCGAGGTGCTGATCCAGGTGGTCTTGGTCCGGGTGTAATCCAGGATCGCCTCAACCCCGGCTTCACGGCCATACCCTGATTGATTGAACCCGCCAAACGGCGCGATAGGAGAGATCGCGCGATAGGTGTTCACCCAGCAAATCCCCGACTTGATCCGTTTGGACACCCGATGCGCCCGCGCCAGGTTCTGCGTGAACACGCCAGAGCCCAGTCCAAAGACCGTGCTGTTGGCCAATGCGATGGCCTCTTCTTCGGTATCGAATGGCAGCAGAGACATGACCGGGCCAAACATCTCGACCTTCAGCGTCTCGGTCTCGGGCGATGTGCATTCGACCAGGGTTGGGTTCATGAAGTTGCCGGGCCGATCCGCGGGCAGCCCACCGAAATGGATCACCGCGCCCTGCGCCGAGGATTTGGCCAGGGTCTCTTCGATCTTGCGCACCTGCGCCATGGTGCACAGCGGCCCAACATGGGTAGTGGCATCCAGCGGATCACCCAGAACGATTGCGCCCGCCTTTTCTTTGATCCGGCCGATCAGCTCTTGCAGAATGGATCGCTGTATCAGGCCACGCGTGCCCGCAACGCAGCTTTGCCCAGACGCGCCAAAGTTCCCGGCGATCAGACCATTTGCCGCGCCATCCAGATCCGCGTCATCAAAAACAACTATCGGCGATTTGCCCCCAAGTTCCAGCGAGGTGACCGCGAAGTTTTCGGCCGAATTTCTAACCACATGGCGCGCGGTCTCGGGGCCGCCGGTAAAGGCGATGCGATCCAGATCGGGGTGGCGGGTCAATGGAATTGCGCAGTTTTCCGCATCCCCGGTGATGACCGAGACAACGCCTGCAGGGAATCCGGCCTGTTCGATCAAACGTGCGAATTCCAGCATCGGGGCGGGCGCGATTTCGGATGCTTTCAGCACGACGGTACAGCCAGCCGCAAGCGCCGGGCCCAGTTTGGTCGCCGTCAGGAACATTTGCGCATTCCACGGCACAATCGCTGCAACAACTCCGATGGGTTCGCGCGTGGTAAACACATGCATATCGGGCTTGTCGATGGGCAGAACCGTTCCTTCAACCTTATCCGCAAGCCCTGCGAAATAGCGGTAATAATCCGCGACATACCCCGTTTGCGCCGAGGTTTCTGCCAGCAGTTTGCCGCTGTCGGTTGTCTCAAATTCCCCGAGCTTTGCGGCGTGTTCGGCAACTAGGTCGGCCAGGCGATAAAGAAGCTTGCCGCGCGCGGTGGCCGTCATGTCGCGCCATTGCGGATCATCAAGCGCACGTTTGGCGGCGGCGACTGCCCTGTCGACATCCTCAGGTGCCGCACAGGAAAACGTAGCCCACCCCTGCCCAGTTGCGGGATTTGCAGATGTCATAACCTGAGACGTCGCCCCCTCAGACCAAGCGCCATCAATGAAAAGCTGAAAATGCGGTAGATTTCCCATAGTGTTCCTCACTGAAAGGCTGGCATGACATCGTCGATGAACCGCGCCAAAGAGGCACGTTTTCGCTCGTTCGTCATCCCGCTGTCGACCCAGAACGAAAACTCATCATAGCCCAAATCTTCATAACGTTTGATCCGGTCAATAACCTGCTGCGCTGTACCAACCGTCAGGTCGCGCGCCAGCTTATCACTTGTGTACATCTGGTTTGCATCCATCTCGTCCCGGGTGATCCGTTGGATCAAACCCTGTGCGACCGGGCGTTTATTCATGAACCAGGCACCGAAATAGTTGTAATACCGGCGCAATTCCTGAACGCCTTGCGCAACATCGTCTGCGTCTTTGCCGACATATGTGTGATGCAACAGCATGATTTTGGGGCGCGGTCCGGTATGGCTGTCGCAGGCTGCATTGAAGCGGTCCATCAGCGTTTCAATCTCTTCCATGCCCTGCCACAGGGGGGTGACCTGGATGTTAAACCCGTTGTGGACACCGAATTCATGACTATTGGGGTCCCGCGCCGCGATCCAGATCGGCGGACCGTTTTTCTGAAACGGTTTCGGCGCAGATGTGGTCGCCGGAAAGGAATAAAACTCACCCTCATGCGCACAATCGCCCTGCCAGATCTGCGGAAGCAAAGGGGTTGTTTCCCGCATCCGTTGGCCCGCTTCCCAGGCATCCATCCCCGGCATCAGGCGCTCATACTCATAAGAATATGCGCCGCGTGCGATCCCCAGTTCGATCCGGCCTTTGGTAATCTGATCTGCCGCGGCGGCCTCTCCGGCCAATTTGATCGGATGCCAGAACGGGGCGACTACCGTACCCGTCCCCAGCCGTACATTCCGGGTGTGATGGGCCAGATCGACTAGCGAGATAAAGGGGTTAGGCGCGATGGTGAACTCCATCCCGTGATGCTCACCCGTCCAGACGGCGCGCATCCCGCCCTCGTCCGCCATTTTCACAAGGCTGACGAATTCGTCATACAGAACGTCATGCGGCTGATCTGGCGACAAACGTTCCATATGGGCAAACAGGGAAAATTCCATTGACCTGCTCCTTTATCGTATGCTGTGAATGTCGCCCTGCGAGGCGTCACCAAGGTAGAGAGCAAAATCCCCCTCTTTGGCTTCCATCGCATAGCGGGTCATCATGTGGCGGACACCACCGGACACGTATTTCAGGTTCGGAAGGTCATCCGTTCTGATCCATTCGGCGCCCTCAAGCGGCGTTGGTCGGGAACAGCTGGCCAGAAAATAGGTGTAATGCTGCTTTGTTTCCGCATCGTCGAATGAGGAATAGACCTGTTCGACTTCTACCTTCAGTCCACGTTCTGACAAGCCCTGGGTCAATCGGTTTCGCTGCCCACCCCGCTCGACCCCGGCGATTTGAACGGGACGATAGGCACCGTTGCTCTGCTCCAGCAAAACACTGTCATCTTTGCGGATGATCGCGCCGCATATCGTCGGTACCATGGCGTCGATTTCACGTTCGAGCCCCAGGCTGAAATACGACCCTCCGACATATCCAAGACCCTGCCCGACCGAGTGCGAGAACTCTGCCACTTCACCGATCAATAAGGTATGATCACCGGCGGGAAGGACCTGATGGGTCTTGCAGCAAAACTGCGCCAGCGCCCCGTCGATTAGGGGTAGATCAAAAAGGCCATTGCTGTGCGCGACCTTTGCAAACCGGTCCCCTTTATACCCAGCGAAAGTGTTCGATATCTCTTGCTGTCCATCTGCAAGCACATTCACTGCAAACCGGGTGCAGTTGGCGAAAATATCGTGACTGGACAGAAACTTCCCCGGACACACCAGCAGCAATGGCGGGTCAAGCGATACGGACGAAAACGAGTTTGCGGTGAACCCAACTGGCACGCCCTGCGGATCCCGTGCCGTCACCACTGTCACCCCGGTCATAAAGCTGCCAAAGGCGTCACGCAAAGCTCGGGGGTCCATACTTGTCATGGCTGGCACCCCCCCACAAATTCCAACAGCTGTGCGTTTACTTCGGCGGGATGAGTCATCGGCAACATATGTGCGGCACCTGCGATGATTGCCGCTTGTCCCGAGGGAACCAAACGCGCCATGTCCCGAGACATTTCAGGAGTCGAATTCGGCTCATCCGCGCCGGTCATGAACAAGGCGGGACAAGCGATACGGGCCAGTTCATCATCGGAAGGACCGTCCGTTTCGGCAAAAGCGGTATACGCGGATTTGTAGGCCGCCGGATCAACCTCAGTCAGCCAGCGCATGCAGGCCAGTCGCTCGGCGGACGAGGCTTCGCCAAACCAACGTTGCAACGTGACAGTGGGATCATTTGGCCCCGATACGTCCAAGGCCGAGGCACGTGCGACGACGGCCTTGCGCGCGGCAGCCGGACGCCGATGGATCGCATTCAATGCCGCAACGCCAAGAACGCTATCTGGCACATCCGCCGCCAGTCGGAGCGCAATCAGGGCGCCCATTGAATGGCCGATCAAGACAGCGGGCTCTGTCAGCACGGACGCAGTGCGGTGCACGTATGCCTCCAAACCAGTCGGATGATCAAAGCTCGACTGACCATGTCCTGGCATATCCGGGCACAAGACACGATACCCCGCCGCGACCAGAGCGTCGATCTGCGCACCCCACGCCTCGGCCCGCAGGCCAACCCCGTGCAGCAGAATAACCAGCGGCCCTTGGCCCCGATCAATCACCGCCAAGGTGCTGAGTTCAGACCGAGGCCGGGTTGTCCACGTCATGGCCCAAATCCTTGAGGTCCTGATAACGGTCGCCGATCCGATGATGGGGACGGCCCGAGGTTGCACCACCCAGCACGACCACAATTTCATCCGCGCGCGGTGCGTCGGGGATTGCAAACTGCAGCGTCAAATAATGCGATCTACGCCCGGCATCATTCTTGTCCATCATGGGCACCATGATCGGAGTGTTCGCCGGACCGCGAGTATTGGTGAAGGACAGATAGGACTTGGCCCCAACCGCTTGACGATAGTAATTCCCGAAATGCAGCGTGTGGATCAGGCCCGAGGCATGTTCGACCTCGCCATCCAGCCCAACAACCGCCGCTTTGCCATAGGCTTCGATCACCTGGCCGCCACCTGCAAGCGTGACCATCCGGTCAGTCAACATTTGCCCCAGCACTGGCCCATAGGCCAGAATTTCCGGTCTCAGATCCTCGACATACCGGCCAGCCCAAGGGTTCGACACAACCGCCGCAACGGCAAACATGCGCCACGGGCGTTCCGCTGCCCGAAATCCTTCAACCAGAACCTCTTCGTCGAAAGTCACTATTTTTCTGATATTTGGCTGCACTGCCGTCTCCCCAAATCTGCTTGAGGAAATATCACCGTTAGAAACATCTTTTGACAAACGAAAGAACTTGAGCCTTAGATATTAACAACACTAATAGGTCAGTTACCGATGGCAAAAACACTCCCTCCTCTAACGTGGTTTCGGTCATTCGAAGCAGCCGCGCGGCGGCTCAGTTCAACTGCTGCAGCGGATGAAATCGGGTTGACGCAATCCGCAGTCAGCCAACAAATCAAAGCCTTGGAAACCCGTCTGGGCGTCGTTCTGTTCCACCGCCACGCGCGCGGTCTTTCTTTGACGGATGAAGGGCGGAAACTGCTGCCACAGGTCGAGGCAGCCTTGGATATGCTGCACTCCGCAGCCTCACCCTATTTGGCCGAAGAAAAAGCTCGCCATATCACGGTGGCTGCCTCTATCAGCATCATCGAATGGGTCATCTCGCCGGCATTACCCGAATTTCAGGCCCAGCACCCGGAAACCTCACTCCGATTTGTCAGCACGATCTGGCCTGACGAATACGCAGCATCGCGCGCCGATATTGAGGTACGCTTTGGTTCAGAAAAACAAGTCGGGAAAAATGCGAAACCGTTGAATCCCAATCGCCTTGTCCCGGTGGTGTCGCCGAATCTAAGCGGCAATTGGCTTGATCTGCCTCTGATCGAATCCGTTGGCACATCGGACAGTTGGGCGTCATGGGGTGAAATCACCGGCCAGAAACTGCGCAAGCCATCATATTTTGTGGATTCCTATGGCCTCGCCCTGCAACTTGCTGTTTCAGGCAGCGGTGTTGCACTGGTGAATTCTATCATCGCAGAGCAAGCCCTGAAATCAGGCAAAGTCCGCCTTGCCAGCAAAGATTCCGCACCCGCCAGTGAGGGCTATTTTTTATCCGTCCTTCGCAACTCAGCCGAGGTATCGGATTTCACCGATTGGTTTTCCGGCCTTATTTCTTGTGCCTGAGGGTCTGATTCAGACACACCCATGTCGCATATGGGGATATCGCCGCGCCCGAAAATAATGAAGTTTGGAAGAAAAGGTCCGATTCATGAGATATTCCGGCTTTCGAGTTATCAAAGAGGCGCTAACCGGCCACAAAGGGTGGAAGCCGGTCTGGCGTGAACCTGAACCTAAGGCCCATTACGACATCATCGTAATCGGCGGCGGCGGGCATGGTCTGGCAACCGCGAATTACCTTTCCAAAATCTACGGCCAACGAAATGTTGCCGTAATCGAGAAAGGCTGGATCGGTGGCGGAAATGTGGGCCGAAACACCACGATCATTCGCTCGAACTACCTGCTGGATGGGAATGAGCCGTTCTATGAGTTCTCGCTGAAGCTGTGGGAAGGGCTCGAGCAGGACCTGAACTATAACGCAATGGTCAGTCAGCGCGGTATCGTCAATCTGTTCCATACAGACGGACAGCGTGACGCCTATACGCGACGTGGCAATGCGATGATCCTGAACGGGGCCGATGCCGAATTGCTGGACGCAGATCAGGTGCGGCGCGAACACCCTTATCTGAATTTCGACGACGCTCGCTTTCCGATCAAGGGCGGCCTTGTTCAACGGCGCGGCGGTACCGTGCGCCATGATGCAGTGGCCTGGGGCTATGCCCGGTCAGCCGACCTGCATGGCGTCGATATTATCCAGAACTGTGAAGTTACCGGGCTGCGGATCGAAGATGGCAAATGTCTTGGGGTCGAAACGACTAAGGGCTTTATCGGCGCCTCCAAAGTCGGATGCGCCGTTGCGGGCAGTTCGGGGCGCGTTATGGGGATGGCCGGACTGCGCCTGCCTATCGAAAGCCACGTTCTACAAGCCTTTGTATCTGAGGGGCTAAAGCCTGTCCTGCCCAGTGTCATCACCTATGGCGCGGGGCATTTTTATGTCAGTCAGTCCGACAAGGGAGGACTGGTGTTCGGTGGCGATCTTGACGGCTATAACACCTATGCCCAACGCGGCAACTTGCCCGTGGTCGAGGATGTTTGCGAAGGTGGCATGGCATTGATGCCGATGATCGGACGCGCCCGGTTGCTGCGGATGTGGGGTGGCGTGATGGACATGTCGATGGATGGCTCTCCGATCATTGACCAAACGCCGGTCGAGGGCCTCTATTTCAACGGGGGCTGGTGCTATGGCGGGTTCAAGGCAACTCCGGCTTCGGGCTATTGCTTTGCACATCTGCTTGCGAAGGACGAACCGCACCCTGTCGCAACGGCCTATCGGTTGGACCGGTTCCGCACCGGCCGGATGATCGACGAAAAAGGCGCGGGCAATCAGCCCAACCTGCATTAAAGGGGACACCAGACATGATAATCAACCACCCCCTTCTTGGGCCTCGCGATGCATCGGAATTCACCTATCTGGGCGACGCCGCGCTGATTGACCGCCCCGATTGGCAGGCGGAAAATGCTGCCGAGGCCTTTCACGACTATGCCTATCTGCGTGACAACCCGGCAGGCGAGCACCGTGAACTTTGGTACCACGAAACAGGTGACCGATCCTGGCTGGTCGTCACGCGCAACACGCTGACCCACGAGATTTCAAAGGTGGAACTGGCCCGCGATGTGGCCCGCGAACGGGGGCGCTCCAAATGACGCAGGTGAACCGGCTGAATGGCGGACAGATCGACCGCAATACAACGCTGAACTTCCGCTTTGACGGGCGCAGCTATACCGCCCATCCCGGCGACACTTTGGCATCTGCCCTGCTGGCCAATGATGTGCGTCTGATCGGGCGGTCTTTCAAATACCACCGTCCGCGCGGATTGCTGACCGCAGGATCCGAAGAGCCGAACGGCCTAGTCGAACTGCGCTCGGGCGCCCGCAAAGAGCCCAATACCCGCGCAACAACCATCGAGATGTTCGAGGGGCTTGAGGCGCGATCACAGAACCGCTGGCCCAGCCTGAAATTCGACGCGCTGGCCGTGAATGACATGTTTTCCAACTTCCTGTCTGCGGGTTTCTACTACAAGACTTTCATGTGGCCTGCAGCCTTCTGGGAAAAGCTGTACGAGCCGATCATCCGTCGTGCGGCTGGCCTTGGATCGCTTTCGATGCAAGAGGACCCGGACGAATACGACAAGGGCTTTCGCCATTGCGATCTGTTGATCATCGGCGCCGGACCGGCCGGGCTTATGGCCGCTTTGACCGCTGGCCGCGCGGGCTCGGACGTCATTCTGGCGGATGAGGATTTCGCCCTGGGCGGTCGCCTGAACAGCGAAACACTCATCATTGGCGATGCTGCGGCGTCCGACTGGGCGGCGCAGGCTGTGGCCGAGCTGTCCGCGCTGCCAAATGTTCGCTTGATGCCGCGCACCACAGTGATTGGCGCGTTTGACCACGGCATCTATGGCGCGGTCGAGCGTACGGGCGATCACCTGCCCAGCCTGCCCGCAGGCAAACCTCGGCAGATCCTGTGGCGGATTTACACAAAAAAGGCGCTGCTGTGCGCAGGCGCGACCGAGCGTCCAATCGCGTTCGAAAACAATGATCGCCCCGGCATCATGACCGCCAGCGCCCTGCGGACCTATGCCAACCGTTTCGGAGTGGCGGCCTCGCAGCGCGTCGCGGTCTTTACCAACAATGATGACGGTCACCGCACCGCAGCTGATCTGCACGCAAAAGGTGTCAAAATCACCGCTGTGATCGACGTGCGCAAAGACGCCCCCATCAGCCATGACTACGAAGTGCTGCAGGGCGCTCAGGTCACAAATACCAAGGGCCGACTGGGTCTGAGCTTTGTCGAAGTCGCCCTGCCCGATGGCTCAACCCGGACATTGGAATGTGGTGCCTTGGGCGTCTCGGGCGGTTGGAACCCCAACGTCCACATGACCTGTCATCAGCGGGGTCGCCCCACCTGGGATGAGACGCTGGCCGCCTTCGTCCCCGGCGCGGACCTGCCGGTTGGCATGTCCGTTTCTGGTGCGGCAAACGGCGATATGTCTACCCACGGCGCGCTGCGCTCTGGCGCCGAGGCCGCAATCGCCGCTTTGGACCTTACCAGTGCCAAACCCGATCTGCCCGAGGCCGAGGACGCGCCCATCGCGCAGACACCATTCTGGTACGTCCAGGGCTGCAAACGCGCCTGGCTTGACCAACAGAACGATGTGACGGTCAAGGATGTCCGTCTCAGCTATCAGGAGGGCTTCCGTTCGGTCGAGCATCTGAAACGCTATACCACGCTGGGCATGGCCACGGACCAGGGCAAGACCTCGAATATCGGCGGGCTGGCGATCATGGCCGAGCTGGCCGGTAAGTCGATCCCCGAGACCGGTACCACCATCTTCCGCCCGCCCTATACCCCCGTCCCGATTGCCACTTTCGCAGGCCGGATGAAGGGTAAAGAGTTTCACCCCACCCGCCTGACGCCCTCACACCACTGGGCCGAAGAACGCGGCGCGGTGTTTGTCGAGGTTGGCAACTGGCTGCGTGCGCAGTGGTTCCCCCTGCCCGGCGAGACCCATTGGCGCGAGAGCGTGGACCGTGAAGTGCGTCAGACGCGTGCCTCGGTCGGGGTGTGCGACTGCACGACATTGGGCAAAATCGACGTCCAGGGCACCGATGCGGCAGCGTTCCTGAACCGCGTCTATGCCAATGCTTTCGCCAAGCTGGCAGTCGGCAAAACCCGCTATGGCCTGATGCTGCGCGAAGATGGCATAGCCATGGATGACGGCACCGCCGCGCGACTGGCCGAGGATCATTTCGTCGTAACCACAACGACCGCAAATGCCGTATTGGTCTTTCGCCACATGGAGTTCGTGCGCCAGTGCCTGTGCCCGGACATGGACGTGCAGTTGATTTCCACCACCGAGGGATGGGCGCAATATGCGGTCGCCGGGCCCAATTCGCGCAAGCTGTTGCAAAAGATCGTCGACCCGGAATTCGACATCTCGAATGAGGGCTTCCCTTTCATGGCCTGCGGCACCATCACCGTGTGTGGCGGCCATCGGGCGCGGCTGTTCCGGATTTCGTTCTCTGGCGAGTTGGCATTCGAAATCGCGGTTCCCTCTCGCTATGGCGACGCGCTGATGCGGCGGCTGATGACCGAGGGCGAAGAGTTCGACGTTGTCCCCTATGGCACCGAAGCACTGGGCGTCATGCGGGTCGAAAAAGGCCATGCTGCAGGCAGCGAGTTGAACGGCACCACAACCGCCCTGAACCTGGGAATGGGCCGCATGGTGTCCAAAAAGAAGGACAGCATCGGATCAACTCTGTCGGAACGCGAGGGACTGAACCAACCCGATGCACTGATGCTGGTGGGGATCAAACCGTTGGAGCCTGAAAACAAGGTAACCGCCGGTGGCCACCTGATGAACACTGACGGCCCGGTCGATGCAGCCCATGATCAGGGCTATGTCACCTCAGCCGTCTACTCACCCATTCTGAGCAGCAATATCGGGCTGGGATTGTTGAAAAACGGCGGCGACAGGCTGGGCGAGAAAATGCGCCTTGTCTCTCCGCTGACGGACCTGACGGTCGAGGTGGAAATTGTCTCGGCCCATTTCGTTGACCCGGAAGGAGAACGTCTGCGTGGATAATCTGGTTGCGATAACCGCCCTCGGCGCGGCTGACCCTCGGGTAGACACGGTTGGGCCTGTCACCTGTTCCGAGATACCGGGCGTGGCGTTGGCATCAGTCGCGGCGCGGCTCGGTCAGGAAACAGCGGCCAAAGCCGCATTGAAGAAACTGATTTGCGCTGAGGCACCAAAGGTCCAGAGGTTTGAAGGAACCGCAATCACCGCCTTTTGGGCGGGGCCAGAGCAATGGATGCTTGAAGCACCGCATGACACGCACGAGGACCTTGCTACGCAAGTAAAATCTGCCATTGGGTCTGCGGCCTCTGTCACTGAACAGACCGATGCCTGGGTGCGTTTCGACCTGGCTGGTGCGAACATTCAAGCAGTGCTGGAGCTTTTGTGCCAGTTGGATCTGCGCATATTAACTAAGGGAACGGCGGCGCGCAGCTCGATCCACCATATTGGCTGTTTCGTGCTGTGTCGTGGTTCGGATCACTACAGCCTGTACGGTCCGCGCTCGTCCGCCAAATCTCTGCACCATGCGATCCTGACGGCGATGCGATCGGCGCTTTAGTCAGCGCCTAGACCGAGGGCAAAGGGGCGTTATCCTCAACCCGGAAACGGTTGATGCGGCGCCTGTCCTCGCTGGGGCTCAGGCCAAAAGCCGACCGGTAATGTGTCACCAAGGGCGCAACAGATCCATAGCCGACAGCGGCCGCGATCTGGGAAATGGGGTCTTTGGTATAAACCACCATCTGACGCGCCGCTTTCATCCGCATTGCGCGGTAATAATGGCTGGGGCTGTGTCCAGTTGCCTGTTTGAATGCCCGCTCGATCTGACGAGGTGTGACGCCCATTTGTTTCGCAACTTCAGCAATCGAGATCGCTTGACCTAAATTGGCGGCAAACATTTCAACGCTGCGTGAAACAAGCGGTGGAAGGCGGTCTCCCGTTTTCGGCGCTGTCGCATTGGGCACCTGCTGACGCACTGCCGCACCGCGCATCATCGGATGTTGAAACCAGCACGCAACCTCATGCGCAATGTCACCGCCCAAGCGGTCGTGAACCAAATGCAGTGCCAGGTCGAACCCTGCCGCTGCACCGGCGGCGGTATAGCGCGTCACGGTGCGCACGATCACTTCGCTCCGGGCGTCCATATCGGGAAACTCGGCCTCAAATGCCGCCTCATAGCACCAGTGGACCGAGACCGGCTGACCTGCCATTGCACCGGATCGCACAAGAGGGAATACGCCACCGCTGATCCCGCCCAGAACTGTTCCGTGCCTCCCAAGACCACGCAGCAAGGCATTGCCGCTAACAGCGTTGTCAAAGACCGAAGACGGGCTGCTGAGCAGGAATAGAATGTCGATATTCCTGCAGTCCGCCAACGCGCGATCTGCTTCGAATCCAACCCCTGCGCTTGACTGAACCTTTTGACCACGTTCAGAAACCAGCGACCATCTAAACGCTTGATGACCTGCGATTTCATTGGCCGCCCGCAGGGGTTCGATCACCGATGTCAAACAAGCCATCGGAAAGCCATCAAACAGCAGAAAGCCGATATCGATTCTGTCCTGATCCGTCATAGATCCGTCCTAACAAATTCCTGGCAGCAACCCTACACCAAGTTTATGCCCAGCGGATCAGTCCAATAATGGCAGAGGTCGCATAGAACGCCTGCAACAGCAAAAACGTCCAGCGCCGATCAATCAATGCCCATGCGGCAAACAGTGCCGACGACACCAACAGTAGAGAGAATCCAAGAATCTCAGCGCCAATATTCGAAGCAATCAGCAAGGCATAAGCCATAGCCAGAACTGATCCGGTCATCTCAAACAGTGTTGTCAGGCGGCGGTTAGCTGTTCTTTCTTCCGTCATCAATTACACTTACCTTTGCCGAAAGAAGAAGACAGCGTCAGCGGGCCAGATTTGCATTCCGACTGATGTTCGAAGTCTGTGATATCCTCCGAGTATAGATTGTTCATTTCGAAGCTCCGCGTACATTGTGTTCGCGATACCTAATCTGACATTTGCCTTCGCCGCAAATGAATGATTATCATTCAATGATCAAAATCTGTCATAGGTAGTCATGAACGAACGTTTGGAAATAGACGCCTTGCGCGCGCTGCTCGCAATCGCGACCTATGGTGGTGTGACCCGTGCGGCCCGACATCTGGCGCTTTCGCAATCTGCAGTCAGCCATAAGATCGGCCGTTTAGAGCGCGCACTGAATTGCAAACTGCTGACTCGTCGCAAAGGTGCCCCCCTATTCACAGAAGACGGGCTGCGTCTTTGTGAATACGCCCGTCGAATTACCACTCTGCATGACGAAGCGGTGGCCTCACTTGGCAACAGACCGCTCACCGGCCACTTGCGGCTTGGCATGACCGAGGATGCGACAACCAGCGGGATCGCCCAAATTCTTGGACGTTTCACGCGGCTGTACCCCGATGTTCGCGTACGAACCCGCACTGGTCAAAGCCTGAATGTTCAGGATTGGTTGAAGGGAGGTGAATTAGACTTGGCGGTGATTCAGATATTTCGCAACGACGTGCAGCCCGAAGATCTGATCCTGTTTCAGGATTCCCTTCATTGGGTCAAATCACCCGACTATCGTCTGAATCTGTCAGAACCGGTTCCATTTCTGTCATTTGACACACAGTGTTTCTACCGGAGATGGGGAATGGAAGACAGTCAGCAGCAGGACCACCGCTTTGACAATATCCTGGAATGTCCAAGTGCAGCAGGAATCCAGTCGGCTGTTCGATCAGGGCTGGGCATAGCGCTATTGAACGGGATGCACATTACACCTGACATGGAAGTCATCAACGATGTCTTTCCTACCCCTCCAGAGCTTGCCTATGTCGCGCGGGTTCAGATGAACAACCGCAACGCCGTGACAAAAGCGCTGATTGCGGAGATAGCAAAAGAGGTCGAACGCGCCTTTCCCTTGCGCGTAGCAGTTTAGTGGTCAGGTCTTCATTAAACCAAAGCCACTCGACATCCTCTGTCGCCGACGATCGATTGACTTGCGAAACGCTGTTTCGCTGACCAGTGACAGCGGAAAAAGAACCCTCTCGCCAACGCCGTCAATCACGGTCAGCTTGCCACCTCTTTCCTGCGCACGAACGATGTTTTCGAACCCCATGTCACCCACAATGATCCGGCCGCTTTCGAGATCGTCAAACAGTTCCATCAATTCAGCATGAAGACGTTCACGTCCGGCCTGATCCTTGGCCAGCGCGACGCGTTCCGAATGCAGGGTTGGCGCAAGATCTCCGTCCGGGCCGGTCAGTTTTTCCACCACTATCGCCGGGCCCGCTGATGTTGGCGCATATCCCATGAATTGCGCCAACCTCTCGATCTCGGGGCATCCACGGTTGAGCGCCGCCAGATATTCGTTTGCTTCGCGGTTCCATTGGCGCAGATTGCCATAGCGCCATTCGGCATAACGCGGCAGAAAATGGCTACGCACAGGTTCGTCCACCCGCACTTTCAGCAGCGCCCCTTCGACCTCGGGGTGCTGATAAATCAGATAGTTGCGACTTTTTCGCAGGGGTTTGTGGTCGCTCAGGTCAATCATGTCCGGGTGTTCCAACAGGGGTTGGGGTCTGTGTCCTTGAATGCCGGACAGCCCAAGTGGGCGCATTCATAGAATTTTCTCAAACCTGTTACAACTCACCTTTTGATCAGGGCCCCAGATTGGGACGCGGCAAAAGGATAAAGGCCTGGTCACCAGTTGATGCGACAACAGGCGTCGAGACCCAGTCGCCTGGATCGAACGGAGGTGTAATCCCATCGCATCTATCGGGCTGCTTCCAGCACATGATGATCTCGGCCCCGGTCAGATAGTTTAACCGCAACCGCAGCCCCCGTTCGAATTGAACTCTGGCGTCTGCCGCACCATTCACGCCAAGAAAATGTCCATAGATATACACGGTTTCGGCCTGTTCAGGCAGGCTTTGCGCCAATGCGCGCGTTGCTTTTTGCCAAGGCGGGATGAACATAAACGATGTTTTTCCAATGAGCATCAAATTGATCATCAACACGCACATCAACAAGATACGCGAAACACTTAACCATCTTTTTGAAGACTGCAGAAACTGAACCCCACACGAAGTCAGCACCACCCCAAACAAGATCCAAAGCCAGTTCAACGCCCGAACCGGGACCTGCACCCCCGACATCATCGCCTTGAGGATAAGCGGTGCCAGACCAGCAAGTGCAGCCATCAGGATCGCGACGGCAAACATCCGTCTTCGGGTAAACAGGAACCCCCAGGCACCTGCAAATAGGGCCAAGAGCATCAAGCCATAGCTGATTGTCCCTCCGCCCATTGTATAGATGATGGATCGGAGGAATACTTTGACCTTGGTAAGGTTCAGCAGCAGGTCATCGACCGAATTTACTTCGTTCGGCCCACGCCATTCAGCAACCGGAATACCAAATATCCCATGATAAAAGTAGTTCAGGGTGTAAACACTCAGCAACGCCAGAACCAGGCTGACAAAGAAAATGATCAGCGTAACAGCGACGCTGGTATAGGTTTTTGGCGCCTTGTTTGACAGCAGGATCAGTGTCAGCAACAGGAACGGATAGGTCGTGTAGGCCATGAAGGATAAGGGCACTGCCAGAACCAACAGGGCCAGCGACACACGATGCGGAAGAAACAGAATTGCCAGGCTGTACAAGGTGATAACCCAGATCCCCGGCAGCAACGTGTTGAACCAGTATGAAATCAGGAATGCTGGAACCGAAAACGCAATGAATAGCGCAAGATAACCTTTGTACCAGATCGGGTCCGAACGCTCCATGATCGCGACTGCCGCCGCAGCCGAGAACAAGCCCCAGGCTATGTTATAGAGATACATGCTTATTTGTGAGGGCCATAGAAATGGCCGGAACTGCCACCAGTAGTTCAACCAACGACCTTCATCCAAGGCCTTGTGGTAGGCAATCTCGGTCCAGCCCAGCAGCGCCGGGAAATCATCATGACGTACGAAAGGGTCGAAAAGCTGTGGCCAGTTGATCAGGAACAACGCAGCGGTGCAAAGCAGGGACAGAAAAAGAAACTCCTGCCGAGGTGTTTTTTCCGTCATGATTTGTCGCCATATGACCTTGCAATAACAGAGGCCCGGACCTGCGCGATCGCGGTGACAGCCGACCGGGGCAAGGCACGCACAACCAGCTTGCGTAGGGTCCAGCCTAAACTGCCGACCTCTTTCAACGCGCCGGGCGCGACTTTGGTATCCAGCACGTCCTGAGACAGCCGGGCTGCCCCTGACTGGTTCGCATAGAGGACAGAATTATACCGATACCAGGGTTCGATCGATTGATCCCCGAACATCTCAGGCCGCAAACAATCATAGGCCGTGTATCCCCGTTCAGCGAACAAACCCTGCCAAAAGGACAGGCGCTGTTCATTTATGTGAAACTCGCCGCCCTGCCCCGGAACGGCGGCTGAGAACAGGACCAGATCGCTATGTGTGGTCAGGCTCTGAACCAGGCTGGCCGACGCGTCATGCGGCAAGTGTTCACCGACCTCAAGCGACTGAGCCAAATCAAACTGGCGTCCAAGCTCGACCGGTTTGGACAGATCTGCACCGATAAACGCCTCAGCCGGTATCGCAAGCTTGTCACGATCCACATAGTCGCCATCAACACCGGCAATATCCTTGCAACCCGCGGCCTGCCACTCGGACAGCCACACACCCCGCCCGCAGCCAAAGTCCACGACACTGTCCGCAGAAATTTTTCCTAGAAGGCAAGCAATTAGCCTGTTTGCGGACCGCCTGGCGCCCTGGTCAATATAGTCAAAGAACTCGTTTGAATAGATATGCGACATTGCCAATCTCTAGGTTGAATTCTGCGGTTTATAGACCCACAGCCGTAGGAACGCGAAGTTGATCACAGGCAGAACAACTACAACGACAGCGGCCGAGGCAGCTTCGCTCAGGCCAAAACGAGGGCCGGCCAATCCGGTAATCGCAGCTGAAACCAGCAGCCCAATTCCGACCATGCAAAGAAACCGCCCAAACTGTGCAGGAACCACCAGCGCCTGCCCGAAGGTCCAGACTGTTTGCCCAATATATTGGATCAGGATTGCGGACCCAAAAGCCAATGCATTGGCGATCCAAGGCGAATGAAACACGCGCAACAGGCCCAGATAGGCCAGCATGTAGTAACCAGCCACGCCTAAGCCCACGATGGCAAACCGGAT
Organism: Ruegeria sp. CDSA221; assembly: GCF_059611825.1. Classification (NCBI taxonomy): domain Bacteria; kingdom Pseudomonadati; phylum Pseudomonadota; class Alphaproteobacteria; order Rhodobacterales; family Roseobacteraceae; genus Ruegeria; species Ruegeria sp. CDSA221. Next base: position 167,085 of record NZ_JBXWPK010000006.1, on the reverse strand, counting down.
TATGCGGCGCCGTTCGCTCATTTCTGCGCGGTCTTCTCTTCTACTATGGTGTCCGAAATCTCTGAGGTCTCTTGATCTACAAAATAGAGTGGTCGGTTTTTGGCCTCGATATACAGACGTCCGAGATATTCCCCCATGATTCCAAGTGTCAACAGCTGGATACCCGAGAAGAAACTGATCACCAGAACCGTCGACGCCCAACCCGCAACCGCGTTGTAAAGGATCAAGGACCAAAAGACGTAGACCGCCATCAGCGCGGCGATAATCAGTGTCAGAAAGGCCATTCGTGTGGCGATCTGCAGCGGTTTGATCGAAAAACTCGCCAGTGCATCAAGCGCAAAGCGGATCATCTTGGACATCGGGTATTTGGTCTCGCCCGCGATCCGTGGGTCGCGGATGTATTCGATCCCGATTTGACGGAAACCAACCCAAGCGAACATGCCCCGAACGAACCGCGCGCGTTCCGGCATACTCAGAACCGCATCCAGCGCCCGACGGCTAACAAGCCGGAAATCGCCCGTGTCATTTGGAATGGGTACGTCCGAAAGCCGGTTCAATATGCGGTAGAAACCATGAGCTGTTACTTTCTTAAACCAACTTTCGCCTTTTCGCTCACTCCGACGCCCGTAAACCACATCATAACCCTGATCCATCATCGCCATCATGTCCGACAAAAGCTCCGGCGGGTCTTGCAGATCGGCATCCAACATGAAAATCCGCTGCCCTTGGGCTGCATTCAGCCCCGCTGTCAGAGCGATCTGGTGACCGCGGTTTCCCGATAGCTTCAAACCGCGAATACGCGGATGAAACTCGCTTTGGGCACAGATTGCGCGCCATGTTTCGTCATTAGACCCATCATCCACCAGAATAATCTCGGATTCGGCGTTCCACTGTTCAGTCGCAGCGATCAGGCGCTCCACCAGTAAGGGGATCGACTCCTCTTCGTTCATGCATGGAATGACGACAGACAGTAACATCTAACCTCCGGGCGCAATTTTGCTGCGCACCTATCGCAAAACGGACCAGCCAAGGAATAACGTTCACTTGGCGTTGTAGATGTATTGATATCTCAACACACGCATCAGCGAACAAGCCGGGCGCCGAGTTTTCACCTGTAGTTACCCAACCGACACAGGAATAGGCCCTAACCAACATTTTGACTGCCTCGCATCCTGAAATTCCCTTGCCTGCAAGAAACAGTAATTCGGGGCCATTTAAATTGGATGATTTCGCTCAACATGGGTTTTGTGAATCGCTTACCGAGCCTTTTTTGCTCGGGGACTCCAAAACAATGTCTGAGATGTGAAACACCTAAGCGTCCAAGACAAGAGCTGGTGTTGTGGCGGAGAGACAGGGATTCGAACCCTGGAGACGGTCTCCCGCCTACACACTTTCCAGGCGTGCGCCTTCGACCACTCGGCCACCTCTCCGTGCGGGCGTTATTTGGACTATCGCCTGGGGATTTGCAAGGCCCGATTAGTGTAAAATTCTCTGGCTCGTTTCAGGCCCGAACTTGCCTCAGGGTTCGTCACCATCACCGTCGGAAAGATCAGCCTCGGTCAATTCGGCGGGCGAAGAGGCCGGGGGCGCTTTTGTCTCTGAAACAGGCTCAGATGGGGGCATTTGCGCGTTACCTGACGATTGAAGGGCCTCGGGGTTTCGCAGCCAGACATCACGCTGAGCAAACGGAATCTCGATCCCCTCTTCGACAAAGCGGCGATTGATCTCATGGTTCATGTCGGACTTCACCGAAAGAACCCAATTCACATCCCGCAAAATGGCGCGGATTTCAAAGTCCAGAGAATCCGCACCGAACCCCTGAAACACTACGCTGGGTGCCGGATTCGCCAATACCATCGGATGTGCGTTGGCGATTTCGCCCAGGATTGTCTCGACCACGCGGGTATCGGTACCATAGGCTACCCCGACCGGGACAATGACGCGTCCGATCGTGTTTCCACGGGTATAGTTGGTGACAACACCGCTGATCAGGTCCGAGTTCGGGACAATGACATCTGTTCGATCGAAGGTCTCAATTCGGGTCGAGCGTACCGAGATGTCGCGCACATAACCCATCATCCCGTTTACGTCGATCCAATCGCCTTTTGAGATCGGACGTTCGACCAAAAGAATAATGCCGGACACAAAGTTCGAGACAATGGTTTGCAGACCAAATCCGATCCCGACAGAGAGCGCCCCGGCCACGATGGCCAGAGACGACAGATCGAAACCCGCAACCATGATGGCGACCAAGGCTGCCAGAAAGATACCGACATACCCCGTCCCTGAAACAATCGCGTTTTGACCACCGGGATCAATGCTCGTCTTTGGCAACAAAGAGGTCCGCAACCCACCCTGCAGGGCGCGTGTCAGTCCGTATCCGATCAGGAAAACCACCAGAAAAGTAAAGAAATTACTGGGCGAGACGGTCACGCCCCCAATGTCGAACCCCAAAAGGAGCCGCGACCATGCCTCTAACAAATCGGTCTCGCGTGCGCCCCAGATCAGCGCCAGAACCGGCAGGGCCAAAATGGCCATGGCAAAGCCAATCAGAACCGAAAACAATGTGTCCCGGGCTGCCTCACCCTTGCGGGTTATCAATCCATAAACCGAAGTCAGGAATCGTTGAAGGATGATCAGTGCGGCAATCAGGATCAACGATTTTACCGCTGGAAAAACAATGGCCTCAGCCGCGTTGTTATAACCGATGGCAGCCAGAACTGGGCTGACAACTCCCAACAGGAACAATGCTCGGCGCAAGAATTCGACCAGCTGGATAACCCCGGTTCCACGGGCATTGCCATCAGGTTCTGCCTGCACCTCGGCAAGCCGTATCTGCCGCGCACGCAACAGAACCAGAGCAGTTGCAAGAATAACTGGGAAGCCCACAACCGCGCGCGTCGCATCCGAAGTATTCTCGATCTGTTCGAAAAGGTTCCCAAGATCGTGCAAAATGAGAAAAACGGCAAGCAGATCCAGGTAGATTCGAAGCTCGGTGATCCGCTTTGGCGAGAGCTTTCTGAAACCCTGCGCCTGCTGCATTACATAGACCTGACGTCCAATCCAGTCGTAGTACAGAACAATGGCCGCCCAGAACGGTACGTTTTGTATCAGAAGGGTTCCCCGCAATCCCAATATCCCCGTCAGGACGACGGCTTTTACCAGCAACAAAACACCCAGCCATGGCAGAATTATCCGAAACAGCGATGTCAGGAATGTCCATACGCCAGTTCCCTGCCCCCCTATGGTACGCAGATAGTTCCCAGCAGCCTCGGACCAACGTTTTCCATAGCCCAGCAAAACAATGGCCACGAAGACCAGCAATAGAATTCCAAGCCCTTGTTTGCGAAGCTGCTCATGCACCACGTCTGTTTGGTAGTTCTGCACAGCCTCGTTGAAAAGGCTTCGGCCCGCTTCAGTCAGGTCAACCCAGGCTGGTCGCCAATAGCTGGGGTTCAGTGGCGATGGGCCGCGCTCCAACAGCTCTTTTTTCTGCCTATTTCGCAGGATCTGGTCAATTTCTGCGATCAGTCCGTTGGCGCGACTGAAGGCCTCGTCGGAAATGATATGCGGCACCCGCAGTGCGTTCAGTTGGTTTTCAAGATGTGAACGCAGCGTAGCAATGTCTTCCGGTTCGGTTGCATCACCTTCCGGTCCGGGACCCAAAGCCTTGATCTGGCTTTCCAGGGTCTGAATACGTTCGGTATTTGCACCACGCGCGCTGTTGAAAACATCTCGATAGGTATGAATTTCCGATCGCAGATTTTCCAGCGAAGCGTTCGAGGCCCGATTGGCCTCGATCACATCTTCGGCCCGATCCGCCGTTTTTACCCAACCCTGATAGTAGTCACTTTGCCGATCCGAAAGCTGGGCCGTTGCAGGACCAGACAGAACTGCAAACAAAAGTGAAACAAGGGCCAGAAACAGGCGGACCTGCCGCAACATCATACGTCCTCGAAAACGCCCGGAATGCTACGCGGCGCCTCGGTCATCCAATCAGGAACAGGCAATTCTTTTTCGCGCAGGAATTCCGGGTTGAACAGCTTAGATTGATAGCGCGTGCCATAATCACACAGAATCGTAACAATGGTATGGCCCGGACCCAGATCCTTGGCCAGGCGCACGGCGCCAGCCATGTTGATGGCGGTCGATCCGCCCATGACCAGACCTTCGTCGCGCAGAAGGTCAAAGATATAGGGCAACGCTTCGTTATCCGTCATCTGATAGGCGAAATCCGGTTTGAACCCCTCAAGGTTCTTGGTGATCCGCACCTGGCCAATACCTTCCGCGATCGAGCTTCCCTCCATCGCGATCTCACCGGTTTTGTAATAGGAATACAACCCGGCCCCCATCGGATCGACCAATGCGATCTTGACGCCTTTGGGCTGCAGCGCCTCGGCCACACCGGCCAACGTGCCACCTGAACCAACCGCACTGACAAAGCCGTCGACCTTACCGCCGGTTTGCTCCCAGATCTCGGGGCCGGTGGTCTCGACATGGCTCTGACGGTTGGCGACGTTGTCGAACTGATTGGCCCAGATTGCGCCATTGGGTTCCGTCTGCGCCAGTTCTTCAGCTAGACGGCGAGAGTAATGTACAAAGTTGTTCGGGTTGCGATACGGCGCTGCCGGGACCTGAACCAACTGTGCACCCGCAAGACGCAGCATGTCTTTCTTTTCTTCGGACTGGGTCTCCGGGATCACGATCACGGTCTTGAAGCCCATCGACGCCCCGACAAGCGCCAGACCGATACCGGTGTTTCCAGCGGTGCCTTCAACGATGGTGCCCCCAGGTTTCAGGTCGCCCCGTGCTATGGCATCGCGAATGATATAAAGAGCGGCACGGTCCTTGACCGATTGACCAGGATTCATGAACTCGGCCTTGCCAAGAATTTCACACCCGGTTTCCTCACTGATACGGCGCAGCCGGATCAACGGAGTTTTCCCTACTGCGTCGGCAAGGTCTTTCGCAATGCGCATGGCGCCCTCATTTCTTTACGTATCAACGAAGATTTACAGATGCTGCGCAACAACCACAAGCCGCGATCACGCCCCACGCAGCCTGTCTCTGTGCCGAGCCAGCCAATGCGCCAGTGACAATAGCGGCAAATCCTTGAACCCATGCCCGTCGACTTGATCCATGAACTGAGCAAAGGGAATGATTTTGGTGCGGATATCCTCACCTTCCGAGGCAAGCCCGCCATCGTCTATCGTTTTCTCAAGATCGGCCAACCCTACGTAAAGATAGACGTATTCGGTGGACGATCCGCTGGACGAATAGGCCTCTCCGGCAAATTCAAGCGACTTGAGGTTGATCTGGGCTTCTTCCATCGCCTCACGCCGCGCAGCCTGTTGCGGCGTTTCACCGGGGTCAATCATGCCTGCAACGGGTTCCCACATCCACGGCTCGGGGTCTTCGATCAGGAAAACCGGCGTCCTAAATTGTTCAACCAAAAGCACCGCATCACGCCCCGGATCATATGGCAGAACCACCACAGCACTGCCCTGCATCAATCCATTGCGGTTCAGCACCGACCCCATCGTGCCGTCATTCCTTCGGTGTTGAAGCTGAACCTCCTGCATGCCGAAATAGTCAATATAGGCATGGGTATGCTCGTGTACGATCACATCCTTCTTCGGATCACGCGCGTCACCGGTTCCGCGTTTGCGTGCACCCAGCTTGGCCCAGGCGCGGGTTCGGATCGACGGAAAACTGCGCGCGATCTTGACGGCATCGGCCTTGCCGTAATAGCCCATGACCTCTTGCGCGGCGGTTAGGGTCAGATCCCCCCACGCGTCTGCCCAGTCCTGCAAGGACCATAGCTCATCGGGCGACCACAGGTCAGGCTCGGGAAAGAACACGCTGACTTCGACAACAGAGCCATCGGGCAGTTCAACGGGCTGCCGCTGCAGATCATAATCAAACCCCCCTTCATAGAAAATCAGTCGCTTGAAATCCTCGGGTTCGAGGCCCTGAACCAGAAGGCCATCCGCAACGGCCCCACGTTCTGGCTTGATCATCGGAAATGCCTCGTCGCGCACGCCGTAAACCGCGTGATCCTTCAGCTTGGCCTCTGACAAAGTCAGGCATGACAGCGAACGGCCAAGCACCAGTTGCAGCAGTGGCAGATGCCGAAGCGTGCCATAGAAAAACAGATCGTTCACAAGGGTATCTCGCTTTGGTGTTTGGGTGCTAGCGCCAGCGGCGGCTTGCTTCTTCCGTCGCCAAACCGGCGATAAGAGCGCCAATAGCCAAAGTCCACAGAATTTCCGGAGCTAACAACTGCTCGCCATATCCAACGCCAATCTTGAATATCGCCATAAGGGCCTCGAACGGGCCGTCATAGCGGTGGCGCATGGCCAAGCGGAACATCTCATAGGTGCCCTGAACGAAAAGACCCCAAAACACCAGCGAAGCAATGCCTGTCAGTCCGTTATTGACGGCAGCGGTCCACCCCTTGCCGGTCCGTTTACCCATGATTTTCCAACCACACGCGACCCCAAGGGCCATGTTGACGACAGTGAAGTAGCCATAGCTTTTGCCTTCTTCACCATTTGCTATGATCATGCTGGAAACCAGAAATGCCACCACCGCCAGACAAAGGGCTGCGACAAGACGTGAGGCGCTGGGCATTCTAAAGGTCCGTTTACTAAGTAGGTTTCGCTATGGTGATCTGTGTCACATCACAGTTGCCGGTGTCAAAGGCCGCGCCGCAAGCGGTCAAATAATAATTCCACATGCGGCGAAAACGCTCATCAAACCCCATTCCCGAAATCTCGTCCCATTTGTCATTGAACGTCTCGTACCAGCGGCGCAGTGTCAGATCATAGCTTTTGCCGAATTCTTTTGACTTCACCACGGTCAGACCCGCATTCTCCACCTGCTCCTGCAGAATTGTCGGAGCCGGAAGCATCCCCCCCGGAAAGATATATTTCTGAATGAAATCAACACCATTCTTATACACATCCCAGCGATGATCGCCGACGGTAATGATTTGCAAGGTTGCCTGTGCGCCAGGTTTTAAGCGATCACGGATAGTGTCGAAATAGACCGGCCAATATTTCTGACCAACCGCCTCGAACATCTCAATAGAGGCGATCCCGTCATATTGGCCCCGTTCGTCACGATAATCCTGCAGCTTCAGATCAACTAAATCTGTAAGTCCTTCTTTTTCAATGCGTTGACGGGCAAAGCTCAACTGTTCCTTGCTGATCGTCAAGCCTGTGACCCGCAGGCCACGCTCTTTTGCTGCATATTCGGCGAAACCACCCCATCCGCAGCCAATTTCCAGAATATGGTCACCGGGTTTGGCACCCATTTCATCAACCAGACTGGCGTATTTAGCGGTTTGTGCCTTTTCCAAGCTTTCCTGTCCGGTTTCGAACAAGGCACTGGAATAGGTCATGGTATCATCTAGCCATAACCCATAGAATTCATTACCTAAATCGTAATGATAAGAGATATTCTTTTTAGCCTGTCGACGGTTGTTTCGATGCAACCAAAAGCGCAGGCGTTCATAGGCCTGTACCAGAAATTTCCCGGTGAAATCGTCGTACACGGTCTCGGTACCCAGATGCACTAGATCCATGAAGGCACGCAGATCTGGTGTGCTCCAATCGCCTTCCAGATATCCGTCTGAAAACCCCAGCTCACCCTCCCGGATAAGTCGTGCAAATACGTCCGGATTGTGAATATCGACCCGTGCGACAGGCCCAGGGCGTTTGCCTTCGGTTCGAAATACACGACCGTCTGGCAAGGCAATATCAAGCTGCCCCCGCTCCATCTGGTTCAGCATATTCAGAACATGTGCAAAATATCTTGGCAGGTCTGTCTGCCCTTCGATTGTAGTTAGAACCATCCGCTCTCCCCTGTGCGGTTGTTGTAGAAGGCTAAAACGAGTTTGTGTTTCTGGCAAGTTTTCAGTTCTTTACCGGCTTTTTCGGCCCTCGTAGGCCGACAAGGCGCGCGCGCGCCCTTCGGCCAAACCCACAACAGGGTTTGGGTATGGCGCGGACGGATCAAGACCCCACTTGCAGGGAATGGCTTCAAAATAATCAAGTGCGCTCGAGGGCGGGTTTGACTGTCCTTCGGCCACCCATTTCCGCACATAGTCGCAATAGGGATCATATTTTTTTTGCTGCGCCTCGGGGTTAAAAATACGGAAAAACGGGGACGCATCTGGGCCGGACCCAGCAACCCATTGCCAACCCATCGCATTTGAGGCCGGATCCCAATCGGTCAGGCAATCGGAAAACCAGCCCATACCGATTTTCCAGTGCGCCATCAGATGTTTGGTCAAATAACTGGCGACAATCATCCGTGCGCGATTGTGCATGCGACCTGTGACGTACATCTGTCGCAACCCAGCATCGACCACGGGAATGCCTGTCCTTGCCTGCTTCCAAGCAATGATCTCGGGGCTAGAGGCGTTTTGGCCCCAAGGGAACTGATCCCATTCCGGTTTCCAGTTGTTGCTTAACAAATGAGGCGTATGGAACATCAAATGATAGGCAAATTCACGCCAAACCAACTGTCGCAAATAGGCTTGGGTACCGGACATGCCGAACATCTCTGCGCCCTGGAGGGCGTGCCAGACGCTACGCGGTCCAATCTCACCCAGCGATAAATATTCGGAAATGCCCGACGTTCCATCCTCGGCCAGTTGATCCCGGGCTTCGGGATACCCCGAAAGCCGTTCCAAGAACCGATGGAGCGTTTTGAACGCTGCGTCTTCCCCTGGCTGTACATAGCGGGCGCAAACTGATGCCCCGCGGTTCATTCCCGCGGCCAATCCCCACGACTCCAGAGTATCTGTATGCGGCCATTCCTTCGGCGGGGCCAGCGCGGCGGGTCGCGCATGTGGAAATGGAACCTCGCGTCTCTGTACCGATCGCCACATTGGTGTAAACACGCGAAAAGGCGTTCCGGTCTTGGTCTGGACGGTCCAGGGCTCAAAAAGCAGGTGCCCGGAAAACGATTTGGGCTGTACGCCCAGTTTGGTCAGAGCCGTCTTGATCCTTGTATCTCGGGCAATCGTGTCCGGATCGTAAGCCCGAGACCAATAGACCTCGGTGGATCCGGTTTCCTTGATCAGGTTTTGCATAACCTCCAACGCATCCCCGCGCCGCAAGATCAGACGGCTTCCCAACTGCGCCAACGCGCGGTCAAACACCTCAAGGCCCTTGCCGAGGCGCCATTTAGGAGCCGCACCCAAGGCCTGCCCGAGATCGTCGAAAATATAGACCGGAATGATTGGCCGCCCCGTTGCCGAAGCAGCGCTGAGTGCAGGATGGTCCGACAGTCGCAAATCCTGTCGGAACCACATAATTATCGGCGGGCTCTTGGGTCCCATGACTGCTCCGTATTGTTTACCTTTCTACGCAGCAGTGTCAGAACTGGATCACAAAACAGCGTCCAACGCATTCAAAAGCTGATCAATTTCCCGTTTCGATGTGTAATGCGTAAAGCTGACTCGCAAAACACCTTGATCCAGATCCACACCCAAGGCCTGTAAAGGACGCACGGCATAGAAATCTCCGCCACCGGCCATAACCCCATGCGATGCAAGACTGGCAGCAACAGATTCAGCATTTCGGTTCAGCGCCAGCGCGACCGTTGGCGCACGCCGCGAGGCATCAGAGGTTCCGATCAGACGGACTGCATTGCGATCTTTAACCGCATCCAGAACCGGTTGTAGCAGGGCGATTTCGTGCCCGCGCATCAGGTCGTGGACAAACGCCCCCCGCGCTGCAGCACCAGTTCCGGGTCCGTCATGATGTTCGCATAAAAGATCGACGTAATCCGCCATCCCCGCACTGGCGGCGATCTGTGCGTGATCCGGCCCTGCAGGGGTAAAGCGTTGATAAAGAACATCGCCGTTGAAATAGTGCCCCTGATTGGGCAACAGCTCACCCAATGCCCGGCGGATCACCATGCATCCCTGATGAGGGCCATAGGTTTTATACGCCGAAAACAGATAGATATCCGGACCCAGATCACCGACATTCGGAAATCCATGCGGCGCGTAAGAGACACCGTCGACGCAGACAAACGCGCCTGCCGCATGTGCAATCGCAGTTATCTCGGTAACCGGATTGATTTCCCCGACCACGTTCGAACAATGCGGAAAACAGACCAGACGCACCTTTTCGTCCAGAATGTCCTCAAGATCCTGCGGGTTCAGAGACCCGGATTCGGGGTCTATCTGCCATTCGCGAACCTCTATGCCTTCATCAGCAAGACGGCGCCAAGGCCCCGAATTGGCCTCATGATCTTGATTTGTCACGACAATCGCATCACCCGGCTGCATCCACTGTCGGAATGCTTGCGCCAGAACATAGGTGTTCTGCGTGGTCGACGGGCCAAAGCTCAGTTCATCTGCATCCACACCCATGATCGCAGCCATTCGGGCGCGGGCCTCGTCCATTTCCTCTCCGGCCAGACGGCTGGCATCATAAGGGGCATAGGGCTGTACCTTGCGCTGGGTGTAATAGCGCGTCAAACGATCAAGCACCGGCTTGCAAGTATATGATCCACCAGCATTTTCGAAAAATGCCTGTCCCTGCAGGCTGGGTTCGGAAAAAGCCGGGAACTGCGACCGAACAAAATTGATATCCAGAGTGCTCATGGCACGTGCCTCCTTGATCATGCTTGCCTATCCAAGAGGTGCCCGAGCATGATTTCGGAACCCTCAGAAATCATGGCAGGTCTTCCAGCCCAGCCGACACGTTCAGGTGCCCGCAGAACCTGCGCCTTTGCCGCGCAAGTACGCCGACAAATTGCCCACAGCTTTTGCCATCGTCAAGAACACTGTGCCCTGAACCAAAGAAAAAGCCGGGCAATTATGCCCGGCCTTGAAAATGAGTACCGTTCGGGTGTCAGCCCTGAACTTTTGTGTAGGTTCCCTCACCGGCCAAGATACCGCGGAAACCGCCCGGCTCATCCAATCCGAATACGATCAGAGGCAGGTTATTGTCGCGCGCTAGCGCAATGGCCGATGCATCCATGACTTTCAGCCGCTTTGCCAACACATCATCGTAGCTGACCGAGTCATAACGCACCGCGTCCGAATGTTCTTTGGGGTCTTTGTCATAGACACCGTCCACGCCGTTCTTACCCATAAAGATCGCCTCGCAAGCCATCTCATTGGCGCGCAGTGTCGCTGCGGTATCTGTGGTGAAATACGGATTCCCTGTTCCAGCGGCAAAGATGCAGACCCGTTTCTTTTCCAGATGCCGCACAGCGCGGCGGCGGATGTAAGGCTCGCAAACCTCATCCATACGAATGGCCGAGATCACACGAGTAAACACGCCAACCTCCTCAAGCGCCGATTGCATGCCAAGCGCATTCATGACCGTAGCCAGCATACCCATGTAATCCGCCGTCGTCCGTTCCATCCCCTGAGCTGAACCGCTGAGACCGCGAAAGATGTTGCCACCACCGATGACCATACAAATCTCGACCCCTAGATCGTGAACTGACTTTACCTCTTGCGCGATGCGCTGAACGGTGGGCGGATGCAGGCCAAAACCCTGATCTCCCATCAGCGCCTCGCCCGAAATCTTCAGCATCACTCGGCTGTATTTCGCCTTGGTTGTATCGACAGTGTCGGTTGTGGGGGAAAGGGTCATGTTGCGCTCCGGGCTGGCACGGGTTTAATTCCGGCGCAAAATGAAGCAAAAGCTCCGCGGGTTCAATGCGGATGATGAGGAATGAGGCAACCTGAATGGCCAATGCCAAGATGACGCAGTTTTGGGACCGCCTTCCCCCTATTCCTGACGACAAACCCGTCTTGATCGCCGGGCCCACCGCATCGGGGAAATCAGCATTGGCGCTGAAGATCGCCGAAACGTTCGGCGGCGTGATCGTCAATGCAGACGCAAGCCAGGTTTATGATTGCTGGCGCGTGATCTCGGCGCGTCCCTCCGCCGAGGAAGAAGCCCGCGCGCCGCATCTGCTTTATGGTCATGTGCCTTATGATCAGAACTATTCGACTGGCCACTGGTTGCGCGAGGTCAAGCCATTGCTGTCCGGCGGAAAGCGCCCCATCATTGTGGGCGGTACAGGTTTGTATTTTTCTGCCCTGACCGAAGGTATGGCCGATATCCCGGCGACTCCGACCAAAGTTCGGGCTGCCGCGGATCAACTGGACCTAGCTACACTGATTGATGGGGTCGATGCCAAAACCCTGGCCGGGATTGACACCCGGAATCGCGCCCGCGTTCAACGTGCGTGGGAAGTTCAGCAAGCCACCGGGCGCAGCTTGCGGGACTGGCAAGCCGACACCCCTCCTCCGGTTCTGAACCCGCAAGACGCCGTGCCCATTGTGTTTGATGTCGACAAAGAATGGCTATTGGATCGGATCAGGCGCCGGTTTGACCTGATGCTGGAAAGTGGTGCTTTGGAAGAAGTTGAGGCGATGCGAAACCGGTATGACGCCTCGCTGCCGTCTTTCAAGGCCATCGGCGTTCCCGAGTTGGTAGCCTATCTTGAAGGCCGTATCACACTGGATGACGCGCGCGAGCGTGCCACAATCTCGACCCGTCAATTTGCCAAACGTCAGCGCACGTGGTTTCGCGCACGCATGAAAAACTGGATTCGCGTTGACTTATCAAAGTGATACTTAACGTAGTTACAAACCCATTTTCAGGACACCAACCGCAGATTCGAAGTGATCGAATCTGATTGGCGGTCACTTATTCGAATTACCTCGAGCACAGATTAAGCATCCGCGATGACGGAAACTTCGGCCCCAGCATGTCGCTTTTGTGCAGTTGATGACGATTTCCGACATTGACCTCATGGGAAATCTGGTGCCGAATGACGCCATGGGGATGCTGCTTATCCAAAAAAGAACACACGAACCTGCTGCCTGGCACCAACTGGTCTGAGCGGTTCAGAGCTACTTCATCAAAATCGATGTCACAGGGAGAGACATTAATGAAACACCAAACCATTACCGGAGCGCCGATCCATCGTGCCGCGGAAATGCACGCGCAAGAGTACCGCGACGGGCAACTAAGCCGCCGCGAGTTTTTGGCGCGCGTGACGGCATTGGGGGTTACCGTCCCCGCCGCCTATGGAATGATCGGCCTGGCGTCTCCGGCACAAGCACAAGAGCCACCGCGCGGTGGAACTATCCGCTATCAGATGGAAGTGCGCGGCCTGAAAGATCCACGTACTTATGACTGGACGCAAATTGCGACCTTCACGGCTGGCTGGCTGGAATATCTGGTCGAATACAACAATGACGGTTCGTTCAAGCCGATGTTACTGGAAAGCTGGGAATCCAACGATGACGCGACTGAGCACACGCTGAACGTTCGCAAAGGCGTCAAGTGGAACAATGGTGATGACTTCACCGCAGCGGATGTCGCCCGCAACATCGAAATGTGGTGTGACGCGGCAGTCGAGGGGAACTCGATGGCATCGCGCATGTCATCCCTGGTTGACGAGGCAACCCAGAAAGCGGGTAAAGGTGCAATCACTGTGGTCGATGATCACACGGTCAAGCTGACCTGCAACACGCCCGATATCACGATCATTCCAGGTATGGCCGACTATCCGGCAGCCATCGTGCACAGCAGCCACGATCCCAACAATATGCTGGCCAATCCGATTGGCACTGGCTTCATGATCCCTGAAAGCCACGAAGTGGGCGTAAAGGGTGTACTGGTCCGCAATGAAGAGCACGACTGGTGGGGATATGCTGCGGGCAAGGGTGGCTATATCGATCGGATCGAATTCATCGACTACGGCACCGACCCTGCGGCCTTCTTGGCTGCTTATGAGGCCGAAGAGATCGACATGAACTGGGAGTCGGTCGGCGAATTCGTAGACATCTTTGACAGCATCGGTCTGACACGGTCCGAGATCCCATCGGGCTTTACCATCGTCATCCGCCCGAACCAGCTGGCCGAAGATGCCGACGGCAACAAGATCTACGCCGACAAACGTGTGCGGCAGGCCCTGGCAATGGCCGTCGACAACGCCGTCTGCCTGGAGCTGGGCATGTCAGGATACGGCATTCCTGCCGACAACTGCCATGTTGGCCCGATGCACCCGGAATATGACTCGGCTGTGACCCGCCTGCCCTTTGATCCCGCAGCGGCCAAAGCGCTGATGGACGAGGCCGGAATGGGTGACTTCGAGCATGAGGTTCAGTCCATCGACGACGACTGGCGCCGCAACACGACCGCGGCCGTGGTCGCTCAGTTGAACGATGCCGGCATCAAGGCACGTCATACGGTTCTTCCGGGTTCGACCTTCTGGAACGACTGGACGAAATACGCCTTCTCGTCGACCAACTGGAACCACCGCCCGCTGGGCACGCAGGTTCTGGCGCTGGCCTACAAATCGGGCGTAGCCTGGAACGAGGCTGGTTTCGCCAATGACGAGTTCGACGCGCTTCTGGCCGAGGCAAACTCGATCGCGGATGTCGACAAACGTCGCGAAGTCATGGCCAAGCTGCAGGCGATCATGATCGAAGAAGGCGTGACCATCCAACCCTATTGGCGGACGGCGATGCGTCACCACCGGGACAATATGGTTGGGGTTGAAAAGCACATCGCCGACCTGCCACAAATCTATAAGTTCGGCATTCTTTCCTAAGCCGACAGATACAAGCCGCGCCGATTGGGCGCGGCTTTTTCGTCCGTATCGTGGCGACCAAAAAACAGCGAAGTGTGGGGCTTTTGACACCTGCACTGGCCACCAACAGGGGCTAATATGGGACTATTCATTCTAAAGCGTGTCGGCATCATGCTCATCACAGCTTTGTGCCTGACATTCTTGGTCTTCTTCCTCACCAACCTGTATCCAAACCTCGAAAAGCTTGCGAAAACGCAGGGCAATTTTCGTATGTCCGACGAACAGGTTGAAAGCTATCTTCGGAAAAACGGGTATCTGCAGCCGACGCCGATCAAATACGGCGAGTGGTTGGGCGTGCTGCCATCCTATCGGCACACCAACGAAGACGGCAGCGTACAAGGAAGATGTATCCTGCCCGGCGAAACTGCAGAAAGCTCGCCAAGTTTCTGCGGCATCCTGCAGGGATACTGGGGGTACTCCTCTGTTTTCAAAGAGGAAGTTTCGAAAGTTGTTGGCACCCGGTTGGCCCTGACCGGTCGGCTGATGCTTTGGGTTATGTTGCTGATGGTCCCTTCGGCGCTGATCCTTGGGGTGCTTGCGGGTATGAAAGAAGGATCGGCCACCGACCGGACCCTTTCAACATTCGCCATCACGACGACAGCGACCCCGGAATATGTGTCGGGCGTGATCTTTATCGCAATCTTCACTTCGTCCGCCGTTGGCCTGAAATGGTTCAAAGGCACCGCGACACAGGCGATGGAGAACCCAACCTTTGAAAACTTCTTCCTACCGGTACTGACTATTGCTCTCTACGGGATGGGCTATATCGCTCGTATGACCCGCGCCTCGATGACCGAGGTGATGACGGCGCAGTATATCCGTACCGCGCGTCTTAAGGGCGTTTCCTTCCCGAATATTGTCATGAAGCACGCGCTGCGAAACGCACTGATCGCACCGTTCACAGTCATCATGCTGCAGTTTCCCTGGCTGCTGAACGGCGTGGTGATCGTCGAGACCCTGTTTAACTATAAAGGTTTCGGCTGGGCGCTGGTTCAAGCAGCAGGCAATAACGACATCCAGCTTCTGCTGGCGATTTCGGTAGTGTCGGTCTTTGTGGTGCTAGTAACGCAGCTGATCTCGGATATCGGCTATGTCTACCTCAACCCACGCATCCGAATTTCGTAAGGAGGGACAGAACATGGAACCACTTACCTGGACCGGCTCTATCGCCATTCTGAACCCCTTGCTGATGATCGCACTGGTTGCACTAGGGGTATCAATCATCGTCTGGATCTTGGGCAGCATCGTGTTGCCCGAAACGCCGGTCGTCGTGAATATCGACGGCACAATCAATGCAGATACCGGCCTGCGCGGCCTGACGCAGATCGCGCTAAGATACAGCTTTTTCGCCTGCGTTGCGCTGTGTCTGGCATATGTGGTGCTTGGCATTTTGATGGGGACAAGCGCCGGGATTATCGGAGCGATCTCTCGGCAGTTTTTACCTGTCTGGATGTCGCTGATCATCCTGTTTGCAATGTCGATCGCCTTCAAGCGCAAGCTGGGCCTGTACGGTAAACTGTTTGACAGCCCCATCGGCATGATCGGTTTTGGCCTTGTGATGTTCTGGGTATTTACCGGCATTTTTGGTGCGCTGGACCTGATCGTCACGCATGATCCGCTGGCGCAAGTTTCAGGTATGAAGAACAAGTTGCCCGGAACTCCAATGCCCAGCACCGAGGACGGAACATATTCCTGGTATCTGCTGGGTGGGGACAATCTGGCCCGCGATGTGTTCAGCCGGATGGTCAAAGGGGCATGGATCGTGGTGCAGATCGCACCGATGGCAACCATATTTGCCTTCATGGTCGGGATTACTCTGGGCCTGCCTGCGGGGTTTTATGGCGGACGTCTGGACACGTTCCTGTCCTTCCTGGCAAACCTGATCCTGGCCTTCCCAGTAATCCTGCTGTTCTATCTGCTGGTCACGCCCGAGATCGTGGCAACCGGTGTGCCGAACTATATGGCAGCCGTGTTGTTCGTCTTTCCGATCCTGTTTCTTTGCGTCCTGCTGAATTCGCGGTTCTATACGCGGCCCAATTTCCGCACACCTCTGCTGATCGGAGTGTTGGGCATCGCGATGTGGCTCTATCTGTCTCTGATTTCAACAGACGGCTACATCATCGAAACCAACAGCTACAACATCTGGGGACTGCCCACCTATCTGGACCTGTTCAATATCCCCGGCGGCATTCTGGTCGTGTTCGTTTCGGTGGTTTTCGTAAACTCACCCACGGTATTCCGTATCGTGCGTGGCCTGGCGTTGGACATCAAAACCCGCGATTATGTTGCCGCAGCGCAAACCCGTGGTGAAGGTCCATGGTACATCATGCTTTGGGAAATCCTGCCCAATGCGCGCGGGCCGCTGATCGTCGATTTCTGTCTGCGCATTGGCTATACGACCATCCTTTTGGGAACCTTGGGATTCTTTGGCCTCGGGCTACCACCCGAAAGTCCCGATTGGGGGTCGACGATCAATGAAGGGCGCAAGCTCTTGTCGATCTATCTGCACCCTGCCCTGCCACCTGCGCTGGCGCTGTTGACACTGGTTCTTGGGTTGAACCTGTTGGCTGATGGCCTGCGCGAAGAAAGTCTGAAGGACTGATGTATGAGCGGCCGGGGGCCCTGCCCCCGGACCCCCGAGGTATTTTTGGCCAGATGAAGGGGATCCCCGGGATCTGGTGAGGAGCAACACAGATGACCAAACTTGCGTCCTATGAGGGCCCGATATTGGAGATCGACAAGCTGTCGATTTCGTTTTTCACGCGGTTGCGCGAGATCCCTGCAGTGATGGATTTTTCGGTCAGCGTGCAGCCTGGTGAAGCTGTGGGGCTGGTTGGGGAATCGGGGTGCGGAAAATCCACCGTTGCGTTGGGCGTGATGCAGGATCTGGGCAAGAACGGGCGTGTTGTTGGCGGATCCATCAAGTTCAAGGGTCGTGACCTATCCGAGATCACGGCCGAAGAACTGCGCGATATTCGCGGCAATGAAATAGCCATGATCTATCAGGAACCTATGGCCAGCCTGAACCCCGCGATGAAGATCGGTCGGCAGCTGATGGAAGTACCGATGATCCACGAGGGCGTCAGCAAGGACGAGGCCTATGCCCGTGCGCTGGAAGTGGTCACCGATGTACGCCTGCCCGACCCTGAACGGATGCTGAATTCTTTCCCCCACCAGCTGTCGGGAGGCCAGCAACAGCGCATCGTGATCGCGATGGCGCTGATGTCAAAGCCATCGTTGCTGATCCTGGACGAGCCCACCACCGCGCTTGACGTGACCGTCGAGGCCGCGGTGGTCGAGCTGGTCAAGGATTTGGGCAAGAAATACGGCACCTCTATGCTGTTCATCAGCCACAATCTGGGGCTAGTGCTGGAAACCTGCGACCGGCTGTGCGTGATGTATTCCGGCGAAGCGGTCGAGCGCGGCTCGATCAAGGATGTGTTCGACGAAATGCAGCACCCCTATACGCAGGCGCTCTTCCGGTCGATTCCACTGCCTGGTGCGGACAAGAACGCGCGCCCGCTGGTGGCCATTCCGGGCAATTTCCCCCTGCCCCATGAGCGCCCTCCGGGCTGCAACTTTGGCCCACGCTGCGACTATTTCGAGGAAGGTCGCTGTGACGCGCAGAACATTCTGATGGAGGCCGTGCCAGGCAATGACCGGCATCATACCCGCTGTCTGAAATTTCAGGAGATCGACTGGAACGCGCCCATCACCCTGGCCGAGCAAAAGGAAAAAGGTGAGATTGGCCGCGTTGTTCTGAAGATGGAAAATCTCAAGAAATACTATGAGGTTGCGGCAAATGCACTGTTTGGCGGCGGCGAAGCGAAAGTAGTCAAAGCAAACGAAACGCTGAGCTTTGAGGCGCATGAATCCGAGACACTCGCCATTGTGGGCGAATCCGGCTGCGGCAAATCCACCTTTGCCAAAGTTCTTATGGGGTTGGAGACGGCAACGGACGGGCAAATCCTGCTGGACAACCGCAATATCGAGGACGTGCCCATCGAAGAGCGCGACGCCAAGACGGTGGGCGAGGTTCAGATGGTGTTCCAGAATCCGTTCGACACGTTGAATCCTTCGATGACCGTGGGCCGTCAGATCATCCGCGCTCTGGAAATCTTTGGCGTCGGTAAGTCCGAGGCCGAGCGCAAGAAGCGGATGCTCGAACTGTTGGACTTGGTGAAACTGCCTCGTGCCTTTGCCGAGCGGATGCCGCGACAGCTTTCGGGTGGTCAGAAACAGCGTGTCGGCATCGCCCGCGCCTTTGCCGGGGATGCGCGGATCGTGGTGGCGGATGAGCCGGTCTCGGCGCTGGATGTATCGGTGCAGGCGGCGGTAACCGACCTGCTGATGGAGATCCAACGCGAGCACAAAACCACACTGCTGTTCATCAGCCACGACCTGTCGATCGTGCGCTATCTCAGCGACCGGGTGATGGTGATGTATCTGGGCCATGTGGTCGAGCTGGGCACCACTGATCAGGTGTTTGCGCCGCCCTATCACCCCTATACAGAAGCCCTGCTGAGCGCGGTCCCCATCGCCGATACATCGGTCGAGAAGCAGCACATCGTCTTGGAAGGCGACATCCCATCAGCGATGAACCCGCCTCCTGGCTGTCCGTTTCAGACCCGCTGTCGCTGGAAATCCGAAGTCCCCAACGGTCTTTGCGAAAGAGATGTCCCACCCGTGAAAACCCTGGCAGACGGTCATCAGGTCAAATGCCATCTGGCAGACGACATCCTGGCACGTATGGAACCCGTCATAAAAATCGCCGCTGAGTAATGGGATTGGGTACGCAACAAGGGCGTCGGTAAGGTGGTTCCGGCGCCCTAATTAAGCGACACGACCTCGAGCAGCCTGTCACTGAACGCGCTGATTTGGCCAAGCCGCATCACCTGTTGATCCGGCAATTCATCGGGCGGCCTAACCGCCCCAAATCACCTTCACGTAATTCTGGGTTTCCTTGTAGGGTGGTACGCCACCGTGTTTTTCAACAGCCTGAGGTCCGGCATTATAGGCGGCCAGCGCAAGCCGCCAGGATTTGAACTTGCGGTATTGCCAGGACAGATACCGGGCCCCACCTTCAAGATTCTGTTTCGGGTCGCGCGGGTTCACGCCCAATAATTGCGCGGTCCCGGGCATCAACTGGGCCAGACCCAACGCGCCTTTATGTGACACGGCATGCGGATTCCATCCACTTTCCTGCTGAACAAGGCGCAGGAACAGCTCTTCGGGAACATCGTGTTTACGAGCCGCTTGCCGCGCCATCGTCAGGTACTCACCCCGATAGTTGCCGGAATATCGCTTACTGAATTGTGGTTGAGGCGTCTTAGGCTTCAACCGATCTGAATCGCGGTACTGGGTGGCCGCACGGCCGTCCAAATATTTGGATTGCTTCAGAAAGATGTCCTTACGGCTTTTGGTAGACAGCGTATCCGCCGCAGCGAGTCCACAGGTTAACGCAAAGCATAGAACCGATAAAAAACCAAATCTGAAACGCATTAATGCCTGTCCCGCACTGTCACGAACCCGAGTGAGTATATGTATTTCAGCCAATAATGAAAGCATGGTAAATTTTCTCTGTGCAAACTCCCGACCAGTTCATTTCTCATGATCCATGTTCCAACCATGGTTCAGGGCGTATAGGGTCTCAGAAATACACAGCGCCAGATTCGGGCGCACTCAAGTCAGTTAAGAACGGGGAAATACATGGCGGGTTCTGTCAACAAGGTCATTCTGGTAGGAAATCTGGGGCGCGATCCCGAGGTACGGTCGTTCCAGAACGGTGGCAAGGTCTGCAATCTGCGCATCGCCACTTCCGAGACCTGGAAAGACCGCAACACCGGCGAACGCCGCGAGCGGACAGAATGGCACTCGGTCGCGATTTTTTCAGAACCATTGGCCCGCATTGCCGAGCAATATCTGCGCAAGGGCAGCAAAGTTTATATCGAAGGTCAGCTGGAAACCCGCAAGTGGCAGGATCAGTCCGGTCAGGACCGCTATAGCACTGAGGTGGTTTTGCGCCCCTATCGCGGCGAGCTGACTTTGCTGGATGCGCGTGGAGAAGGCGGCGGCGGTGGCGGTGGTCAATCCGGCGGTTACGGTGGCGGCCAGGCAGGTGGTGGCTATGGTGACCCCTATGGCGGACAATCCAGCGCCCCGGCACCCGCATCTGGTGGAATAGACGACGACGAGATTCCGTTCTAGGCACACCGGAGACACATCATGACATGGTCCTTCTCGCTCGGCCGACTATTGGGGTCGGAACTGAAGGTCCATGTCACTTTTTTCCTCTTGTTGGCATGGGTTGGATTCGCTGCCTATTCTACCGGAGGGATGCAGGCCGCGATCGGGAACCTGATTTTCGTGCTTGCCCTTTTTGCATGTGTGGTCGCGCATGAGTTTGGTCATGCGCTGATGGCGCGGCGCTATGGCATAAAAACTCCGGACATTACTTTATTGCCGATCGGCGGTCTTGCCCGATTGGAACGGATGCCAGAGAACCCCATGCAAGAGGTATCGGTGGCTTTGGCCGGTCCTGCGGTAAACGTCATCATCTGGATCATCCTCGTCTTTTTGGGCGCAGGAATGCCATTTGAAACACTCGCCAATATTGATTCACCCGAGACCGGGCTTTTGAACCGCCTCGCCTATGTGAACCTTCTTCTGGCCGCCTTTAATCTCATCCCCGCATTCCCGATGGATGGTGGACGCGTTTTTCGCGCACTGCTCTGCCTGAGGATGGATCGGGTCAAAGCCACGCGCATTGCCGCATTTGCCGGTCAGATAGTGGCGGTAGGATTGGGGTTTCTGGGGCTAAGCACAGGCAATCCGTTGTTGGTTCTGATCGCGGTTTTTGTATTCGTTGCCGCCAATGCAGAAAGCCAGGACGTCGCAATGCGATCAGTGGCGCGTCAGGTTCTGGCCCGCGACGCCATGATCACCGAGTTTCACGCCCTATCGCCAACCGACACGCTTGCGACCGCCGCTCAAGCAGTTATTCACACCACTCAGCATGAATTTCCATTGTTGGATGCAACAGGGAAACTGCAGGGCTTTGTCACGCGCGACCGGCTGTTTGCTGCCCTCGCCAAAGATATTCCCCGGTCAGAATTGGCCAGTTCAATCATGGTTGAGGATATCCCGACAGTGACCCTGAGCAGCGGGTTGGAAGCGGTTCTGAAACAGTTCCACGGGGGTGCCCCCGCAGTTGCCGTCTGCACGCGGTCAGATCAAATGGTCGGCTATATTACCCGTGAAAATATTGGCGAGTTAATGATCATTCGCGGGCGTTGATCAACCCAGCGCGTCCTAGAGGACACTCAAAACCGCATCCCGCGGAACATCCGACGTGACAAATGCCTGCCCGATGCCTCGGGCCAGAATGAAACGCAGCTGGCCATCGATAACCTTCTTGTCCTGCGCCATCAGCTCGACCAGCGCTTCGGCGTCGGGCAAATCCCCGTGGATATCGGAAATGTCGGTTTTCATGCCCATCGCACGCAGATGTGCCCGAACCCGGCTTGGGTCCTCTTGCGAACATAAACCAAGTCGCGCCGACAGTTCGAATGCCAGTGCGCATCCAATCGCAACGCCTTCTCCATGCAGCAAACGATCAGAATACCCGGTCGCAGCCTCAAGCGCATGACAGAACGTATGCCCGAGATTCAGCAGGGCGCGATCCCCCTGTTCGGTCTCATCACGAGCGACGATGTCGGCTTTCATCTGAACGGATCGGGTGACGGCCCGAACCCGCGCGGCCATATCCCCGCCCGAGACATCGGGGCCATTGCTCTCGAGCCATTCAAAGAATGCCGCATCCCCCAACAGCCCGTATTTTACGACCTCACCATAGCCGGACAGGAAATCCCGGTCGGTCATTGTGTCCAGAACCGAAGTATCCGCCAGCACCAGCGAGGGCTGATGGAACGCGCCGATCAGGTTCTTGCCCTGCGGTGCGTTGATCCCGGTTTTGCCGCCGACCGAACTGTCGACCTGCGCAAGCAGCGAAGTTGGTATCTGAACAAACCGTACGCCCCGGCGCAAAACGGCCGCGGCAAATCCGGCGAGATCACCTATAACCCCACCTCCGAGCGCAACCACCACGTCACGCCGCTCGATTTTCTCGGCTAACAACCATTCGACCGCACGCTCAAAATGCGGCCAGCTTTTGGTCGCTTCGCCCGCGGGCAGCGCCAATGCGGACATTTCGATCCCTGCGCTGGCCAACCCATCCCGCAACGCGTCAAGATGCAGGCTCGCCACGTTTTCATCGGTCAGAACCGCTACTTTGGGTCGCGGTAGCAAAGGCGCTATGCGCTGACCGGCCTGCGTCAGCAGATCGGGGCCGATCTCAACATCATAGGACCGATCCCCAAGCTCAACATGTACGGTTTGGTGCATCTATTTCCGTTCCAAAACATCAGGTCGCGTCATCAGAGCTTTGACGACACGCTCTACCATATCTTCAATCGAGACATCCCCGTCGGAGGAAACCGCCAGATCGGCGCGTTCATAGATCGGAACACGCTGTTCGTACAATGCACGGAGGGTCGCAAACGGGTTTTCGGTGCGCAAAAGCGGGCGCGTATCCTTGTGGCGAACGCGGTTCCACAACACACCCAAATCGGCGCGCAACCAAACGGACACCCCGCGTTGAGTGATCATGTCGCGGTTTTGTTCAATCATAAAGGCACCGCCGCCAGTAGAAAGGATACCTTTTTCCTCGACCAAAAGCCGCCCGATGACCTGGCTTTCCTTGCTGCGAAAAAAGGCTTCGCCATCACGCTCGAATATCTCGGGGATGGTCATGTTGGCCGCTGATTCGATTTCGGCATCGCTATCGAGGAAAGGAACCCTCAACCGAGCGGCCAATGCGCGGCCTACGGCGGTCTTTCCGGCCCCCATCATACCTACAAGCACCACTGTTTTGTGCAGTGTATAGTCCGAAACGGCAGATGCCGCATGGGTGTTATGCTTAATTTCGCTCATTTCATCGTGAATGACGTGATCTTAGGAAAAATGCCAGTTATAACTTGGTCAAAAGAGAAAATTGAGGCAGCGTTTGACCATGGGCCGTCTGATCAAGTTCCTGATATATCTGATTTGCCTGTGTTTCATCGGGCTGGTGGGATATGTCTACCTGGGTGAGTTTTTTGGTGCAGATTTCTCTGCGCCGCAAAGCGAGGTCAGGGAGCCGGTAATACTGAATGTCGAATAAAGTGGCGGTGGTTGCACTGTTTCTTGCAGGAACAGCGCAGGCGCAGCAGGAACCCCTTTCTGTTATTGAATGGCTGGCCAATCCTCCGGAAAACCTTCCGGGGACGGTTTTGCTTGAGCCACCCGTGGCGCAGCCCGGCGGTCAGCCCGATGTTCTTGTGACCCCGCTTCAGGCATTGTCACAACCCCTGGGCCTGGTTGCTTCGACTGTCACAGGATTGCCTGTCGACATGTGGCAGAACAGCGATCCCCAACGCTTGTCCGAACTGATCGAAAGCGTCCCGGTCAAGTACAACCCTGCAATGCAGCGTTTGCTGTTCACGTTGCTTTTAACCGAAGCTCGGGCACCGACGTCCAGTAAAGGGGAAGAGATTTTGCTTTTGGCGCGGCTCGACCGCCTCATGCATCTTGGCGCTGCAGACCCCACGCAATCATTGGTACAGCTGGCAGGTCCGACGAACAGTCTTGACCGATTTCAACGCTGGTTCGACGCCACCCTTCTGACCGGGGATGAAGATCGCAGTTGCACGGCGCTGATTGCTCAACCGCACTTGTCACGGGACTATGCCGCTCAGATTTTCTGCAAGGCCCGGCGTGGGGATTGGGACTCGGCCGCTCTCACGCTTGAGGCAGCCCATGCCCTACAGGTTCTGGCACCACAAGAGCTGGAGGTTCTGGACAGGTTTCTAAGCCCCGAATTGTACGAAGACGCCGAGTATCTGCCGCAACCGGACGACCCCTCGCCCCTGATGTTCCGCTTGTTCGAAGCTATTGGCGAACGTTTGCCCTCGGCTGCTTTGCCCCGCGTCTTCGCAAATGCGGATCTGCGGGATGTTGCGGGCTGGAAGGCTCAGGTCGAAGCCGCAGAACGGTTGACCCGCGTTGGAGCGCTAACGCCAAATCAACTGCTGGGGCTCTATACAGAACGGTCTCCGGCGGCGTCTGGAGCCGTATGGGACCGGGTATCGTCGATACAGCGGTTCGAAAAAGCACTGGATTCTGGCAATTCCGCAAAGATCGCCAAAGCTCTGCCGGTGGTTTGGAACCAGATGCGCAATGTCGGCCTGGAAGTGCCATTCGCTGAACTTTTCGCCGGGCGCCTCTCTCAGGTCAAACTACAGAAACCCGCGGCCGAGGATCTGCGGTGGCGCATTCTGTTGCTGTCAGATCTATATGAAACAGCGGCGTTGTCGGCTCCGGACAATTCTGAAGAAAGTCAGTTTCTGGCTGCGCTGGCTCAGGGTGATCCGGGGCGCGCGCCCTCCCCTTCGCCGCTGGCGGATGCCATCGCAGAGGGGTTTGCATGGGCGGCGCCGGTGCCAACCGATATTGGCAACATGCTGGACGAAGGCCGCCTCGGTGAGGCGCTTCTGGAGACGATGGTCCTGTTTGCCCATGGATCGCGGGGAAATCTGGTCGACCTGACAGCAGCCATGGCAACCCTGCGCCGGGTCGGTCTAGAAGATACCGCGCGCCGCGCCGCGCTGAACCTGCTGATCCTGCAGGGCAAGTGATCATGACGTCTCCGGGCTCTGACGAAATCTGGATTTCGACCTTTCTGGAAGCACAGGCCGCCGAGTTAGGCGCTGCCCAAAATACGCTTGTTGCCTATGGCCGCGATCTCAAGGATTTTGCGGCCTGGCTGCGGCGCCGGAAAATTGGGTTTGCCGAGGCCGACGCCAAGCAGGTTGAGGATTACCTGATCAGTTGCGACGCACAGGGATTGGCTCAATCCACCCGCGCCCGCCGTTTGTCTGCCATAAAACAGATTTATCGGTTCGCATTCGAGGAAGGCTGGCGTTCGACAAACCCCGCGATCAAGATCAAAGGCCCAGGACGGCCAAAGCGGCTGCCGAAAACTCTGGATGTATCCGAGGTGGACCGGTTATTGGTTGCTGCGCGCGAAAGCGGGCGAAACAACATCGAAAAGCTGCGCAATACCTGCCTGATGGAAATCCTGTATGCCACCGGGATGCGTGTCACTGAACTGGTATCGTTGCCGGTGTCATCGGCGCGCGGCGATCCGAGGATGCTCTTGGTATTGGGAAAAGGCGGCAAAGAGCGGATGGTTCCACTGTCCCCTCCGGCTCGACAGGCGCTTTCGGCATGGTTGGCGGCTCGGGATGAGACTGAGGAAAAGCGTGTTACAAAGGGTGGGCAGAGTTCCCGATTTCTTTTTCCCTCACGTGGCAAGGCCGGGCATCTGACTCGGCATATGTTCTATCATCTGATCAAGGAACTGGCGGTTCACGGTGGGGTCTCGCTCGAAAAGGTTACACCGCACACCTTGCGTCACGCTTTTGCGACACATCTTCTTGCCAACGGTGCCGATTTGCGATCGATCCAAACATTGCTTGGTCACGCGGATGTGGCGACCACAGAAATCTATACTCATGTCCTGGAAGAACGGCTGGCTGAACTGGTGTTGCAGCATCACCCATTAGCTAAAGATCCAGTTGAAAAGGGCTAACTCCTTGATCCAGTCAAGCCGCGCCCCCATAACAGACGCAGAAACACAAGCAGCTAAGGACCGATGGAACCCTCAACTTCTCTGATCGACGGCACATTCTGGCTTACGTCCGGTGCCATATTGCTATTGCTCTTCTTATCGGGGTTTTTCTCGGGTTCTGAAACGGCTCTGACGGCCTCGTCACGCGGCAAGCTGCGGGCGCAGGCGGACAAAGGGTCGCGCGGGGCGCAGAAGGCGCTGGACATCACCGACGACAACGAACGGCTGATCGGATCGGTTTTGCTGGGCAACAATCTGGTCAACATTCTTGCGGCCTCGTTGGCCACAGCGATGTTCACGCGCCTCTTTGGCGAAAGCGGCGTAGCGTTGGCAACCCTGGTCATGACCTTGCTGGTTCTGATTTTTGCTGAAGTTTTGCCCAAGACTTATGCCATAACCAATTCGGAAAAAGCGGCATCCGCCGTTGCTCCGATCATCAGCGTGGTTGTCACCCTATTCTCACCGGTCGTTTCGGCCGTACGCCTATTGGTACGGGGAGTTTTACGCCTCTTCGGTGTACAGATCGACCCGGATAGCAACATTCTGGCCGTGCGCGACGAAATCGTTGGGGCCCTGCATTTGGGCCATTCCGAAGGCGTGGTCGAGAAGGAAGACCGTGACCGCATTCTGGGCGCTTTGGATCTGGGTGAACGTGCGGTTGAAGAGATCATGCTCCATCGTTCGAATATCGAGATGGTTGATGCGGATGACGCTCCCGAGGCGATCCTGAAACAATGCCTTGAAAGCCCCCATACACGCCTGCCTGTCTTTAGGGACGAACCAGAAAACATCGTTGGGGTTGTTCACGCCAAAGACCTGTTCCGCGCTATGTATGCTCATGCAGGAAGCAGCGAACGTGAAAACAACCGACTGAAAGAGTTCGATGTCTCAAAGGTAGCGAACGCCCCTTATTTTGTGCCTGAAACGACCACTCTGGACGATCAGATGCGGGAATTCCTGCGGATGCATAGCCATTTTGCGCTGGTGGTCGACGAATATGGTTCACTCAGGGGTCTAATCACGCTTGAAGATATCCTCGAAGAAATCGTCGGCGAGATTGCTGATGAGTTTGATATTGATGAGGACGTCCCGGTAACGCGAACCGAAGACGGCCAGTACCTTGTTGAAGGCGCCATGACGATCCGCGATGTAAACCGCGCGATGGAATGGTCTTTGCCCGACGAAGAGGCCAATACCGTGGCCGGTCTGGTCATCCACGAAGCGCAGATGATTCCGATTACAGGTCAGGTATTCTCGTTCCACGGGTTCAGGTTCGAAGTCGTCGCGCGCGAAGGCAACAGGATCACAGAGCTGAAGATCCGTCCCCTCTGATCCTCTCGCCGCGACAGCCTATGTCGTGAACGGAACAGTATCCCTGGTTCTGCGATTGCAGGCTTTGACTATATCGCAAGGGGAGACTGTGACGTGAAGACAACAACTCAGGTAGCTGTAATCGGTGGCGGCGTTGTCGGGTGTTCGGTTCTTTATCACCTGACCAAGCTGGGCTGGTCGGATGTGATGCTGCTGGAGCGGTCCGAATTGACCAGTGGCTCGACCTGGCACGCGGCGGGTGGTTTCCACACGTTGAACGGCGACACCAATATGGCCGCACTGCAAGGCTATACGATCCGGCTGTATAAAGAGCTGGAAGAGATCACCGGCATGTCCTGTGGCCTGCACCACGTTGGCGGCATAACGTTGGCCGATGACCGCGACCGGTTTGACATGCTCCTGGCCGAACGTGCCAAGCACCGCTTTATGGGGTTAGAGACCGAAATCGTGGGCCCTGAAGAGATAAGGAAAATCGCACCGATCACCAATACCGACGGCATCATCGGCGCGCTCTATGATCCGCTGGACGGGCATCTTGATCCGTCCGGAACCACCCATGCCTATGCCAAAGCGGCGCGGATGGGCGGCGCAACAATCGAAACCCATTGCATGGTGCACGAAACAAATCAGCGCGCCGATGGCACCTGGGATGTGGTCACCAACAAGGGCACGATTCATGCCGAACATGTGGTCAACGCTGGTGGGCTCTGGGCGCGCGAGGTTGGCGCCATGGCCGGTGTCTATTTCCCGCTGCATCCGATGGAACATCAGTACCTGGTCACCGACTCGATCCCCCAAATCGAGGCAATTATCGACGCAGGTGGCGAACATCCCCATGTCATGGATCCCGCCGGCGAAAGCTATCTGCGGCAAGAGGGACGCGGTCTGTGCATCGGCTTTTATGAACAAACCTGCAGGCCCTGGGCTGTCGACGGCACCCCGTGGGATTTCGGTCACGAGCTTCTTCCCAACGATTTTGACAAGATCACCGATAGTATTGAATTCGCTTATCGCCGCTTTCCTGTTCTGGCCGAGGCTGGTGTGAAATCGGTGATCCACGGGCCGTTTACCTTTGCACCGGACGGCAATCCTCTGGTCGGGCCGGTTCCGGGGTTGCGCAACTATTGGTCGGCCTGCGGCGTGATGGCCGGGTTCAGCCAGGGCGGCGGCGTTGGTCTGACACTGGCGCAATGGATGATTGAGGGTGAGCCAGAGCGCGACGTCTTTGCGATGGACGTGGCGCGGTTCGGGGATTGGATCAGCCCGGGCTATACCCGTCCTAAGGTCATCGAGAACTATCAGAAGCGGTTCAGCGTCTCTTATCCGAACGAGGAATTGCCGGCAGCCCGCCCAGCCCGCACAACGCCGATGTATGATATCTTTACCGATCTTGGTGCTGTGTGGGGTCAGCAATACGGGCTTGAGGTGCCCAATTACTTTGCCCAAGGGGATGAACCGGGCTATGAAACGCCCTCGTTCCGCCGATCCAACGCATTCGATGCCACCGGGCGCGAGGTTCGGGCCGTGCGATCAAGTGTTGGCATCAACGAAGTGCACAATTTTGGTAAATACCGCATTGTTGGACCTGCTGCCCGTGATTGGCTGGATCGGATCATGGCGGGCCGAATCCCGAAACCGGGCCGCGTGTCGCTAACCCCGATGCTATCACCAAAGGGCAAGCTGATCGGTGATTTTACCGTTTCCTGTCTTTATGAGACCGAGTTCCGCCTAACCGCCTCCTACGGCTCTCAGGCGTTTCACATGCGCTGGTTCCTGCAAAATGCGCAGGATGGCGTAGCTGTCGAAAACATCAGCGATCGGCAGAACGGGTTCCAGATCGCCGGCCCAAAAGCCACGCAGGTTCTGGCGGCCTGCACCCGTGATGACCTGAGCGGATTTCGGTTCCTCGATCTGCGCCGCATGACCGTTGGGATGGCCGACTGTATCGTCCAGCGCGTCAGCTATACCGGCGATTTGGGGTACGAGATCTACTGCGATCCCATGGCACAAAGGCAGTTGTGGTGGACATTATGGCAGGCTGGGCAAGAACACGGCATCGTTCCATTTGGCATGCGCGCGATGATGAGCCTGCGTCTGGACAAGTTCTTTGGCTCCTGGATGCGAGAATTCTCGCCTGATTACACAGCCGCGGAAACCGGTCTGGATCGGTTCATTTCATTCTCTAAGAACGCCGATTTCATTGGCCGCGCAGCTGCCGAGGCGGAACGCACCTCAGGCGCTGCCCGTCGGCTGGTCGCGTTCGAGGTCGATGCCGAGGACGCTGATGTCAACGCGTATGAGCCGATTTGGCTGGGCGGAAAGGTCGCCGGGTTTTGCACTTCGGGTGGCTATTCGCACTATGCAGGCAAGTCCATTGCCATGGGGTTTCTGCCAACAGACCCCGCTGTGGACGGGCTGGAAGTAGAAATCGAAATACTTGGCCAGTTGTGCAAGGCACGCGTGATCTCAGAACCGTTATTCGACGCCGATGGCGCGCGTATGAGGGGATGACACAGCTTTCATACGTCTGCATTGTCGGCGCATGACGCGAATACCCATCATCCTTCTGGCCGCCGGACAATCCCGGCGTATGCGAGGCGCAGATAAGCTGCTGCAAGAGATTGATGGCTGCCCGCTGCTGCTCCGTTCCGCCCAGACAGCACGGGCCGCATCGTCGGTTATTGTTGCCCTGCCGTCCAAACCTCATCCCAGGTACGACGTGTTGCAGGGGCTGGACCTGCATCTGGTCGAAATCGCAGATGCGGAGGAAGGTATGAATGCCAGCTTACGAGGGGCTCTGTCCGCTGTTGGGCCAGAGGCCGAAGCCGTCATGGTTCTGCTAGCTGACCTGCCTGAAATCACTCTGGATGACCTTCAGACGCTGATCAAGGCGACTAAGGCGTATCCGGATAAGCTGATCTGGCGCGGGTCGACCGCGTCAGGACAGCCTGGCCACCCTGTGATTTTCAGCCGTCTCCTGTTTGATCAAATCAGCCGCCTGACCGGAGACGAAGGCGCACAATCAGTGGTTCGGGACCATCGGGACAAGGTCCATCTATGTGTGCTCCCCGGCCAACATGCCGTGCTGGATCTGGACACGCCCGAAGCATGGGATATCTGGACCAAAAATCGCAACAGTTAAAACGAGTACGGCCCGGTCAATGAAGACCGGGCCGGTTACCCAATTAAGGACTACCACTTTTCACTGATCCTGAAAGCGCGTCCAGAACACACTAGGCATTCCGAATATTCCGCAACCGAACCTAAACAAGACCCCCTCGTTAACATGCCGCTCAGCGCTTCCAGAGACTGTGACAAGCCGTTGGCACCCCCTAGTGCCGCCGACTTCCCTTCGCTTGGGCAAGACCATCGTCACCTATCAGATGCTCTCAAACAACGTAAAATTGGCCTAAACTTGCATTTTCTGATGTTTCAGTTTGGTTTTTACGCAACATCTCTCTCAATGCATTTCTACTATAGGTTGTTCGTCCGAGAAAATCTAAAAGCGAGTACACTCCAATTATCACAGACCATATATATAACATGTTCATAATATGATATGTTTCCGGCAAATTCAGCCTATGAGACCAGATCCACTCACAACCAATGGCTGTGTCATAAATCCATCAATTTCTGAGAGCTCGTTTTGTTTATCAAACAGATTTAATTCAACTAAAATCATCATTTGACTGCCGAACAGGCAACAATCCACCGATTCTCACCTTATGATTCGGAAGATTTCCGCGAATCTTTGCCACCCGACGCCGGGATAGAGCCTCTCGTTTGTGGCAAAATTAAGATTTATTAACCAACCAATCAGGAAAGTCACAGACTGATGCAGCATCTCTTGATCCAAGGCGCGGCCAGTGTCGCGTGCTTCAATCAGGAGACCAAAATGAGCATCCGTAAATCCTCTCTTCTTATGCCACGCACATCAAACTGGATAGGCGTCTCAGCGCTGAGTGCGGCATTGTTGGCAACGACCGCCCTGCCCTCGAAAGCTGACGAAGCGCTGGCTGATTTAGTTGAGAGCGTGTCACCTTCTGTCGTGACCATCATCGCGGAACAAAACGCCGCCAAGGGCCCGGAAACCGGACAGCAGTTTGATTTCGAAGGCCAACCATTCGGTGAATTCTTCAAACGCTTTGGCGTGCCTGAAGGGTTCGATGCCCCCCGTCGTGGTCCGTCTCAGGGTTTGGGGTCAGGTTTTGTACTGGATGAAGCCGGGTACATCATTACGAACCATCACGTGGTCGACGATGCCGCGACCGTGACCGTGCGCCTGAATGATGACCGAACTTTTGAGGCTGAGGTGATCGGTACCGACCCGTTGACCGATATCGCGGTTCTCAAGATCGACGCGGGCGAGCCACTTCAGGCCGTAGAGCTTGGCAATAGCGATGTGATCCGTGTGGGCGAGGATGTTGTCGCCATCGGGAACCCGTTTGGCCTCAGCTCGACCGTGACGACCGGGATTGTATCGGCCAAGGACCGCAATATTTCGCAGGGACCTTATGCCGAGTTCATCCAGACGGATGCGGCCATCAACAAAGGCAATTCCGGTGGCCCGCTGTTCAACATGGATGGTGAGGTTATCGGCGTGAACTCGGCCATCTATTCCCCGAGCGGTGGGTCGGTCGGGTTGGGTTTTGCCGTCACGTCGAACATTGTGGACCATATTGCCGCGGATCTGCGCGATGATGGCCAGGTCAGCCGCGGTTGGCTGGGTGTGTCAATCCAGAATGTCAGCCCTCAGATCGCTGCGGCGATGGGAATTGATGCCTCAAACGGCGCATTGGTTTCGGACGTTGTAGCCAACAGCCCTGCCGAAGGCGTCCTGGAACAGGGCGACGTCATCCTGACCTTTAACGGCGAACCCGTCGCGTCCAGCAGCGACCTGCCGATCCTTGTCGGAACTACCAAGGTTGGAACAGAAAGCACACTTACAGTTTTGCGTAACGGCAGTGAGCAAGACATAAAGTTGACGATTGGACAGCATCAGTCCGCATCGGCCGAAATGGACAAGTCAGTGGATGAAGGCATTTCGGGCACCGCCCTGGGCGTCACCGTTGCACCACTAACAGAAACCAACCGTGCGGAACTGGGCGTGGCCGAGAATATTGACGGTGTGATCGTCACGGACCTGAAACCGGACAGCCCTGCAGCCAAAGCCGGTCTTCAGCGTGGCGACGTGATCGTGAAGCTGGGCAACCAGGATACGGCCACTCCTGACGCACTGAAAGACGCGCTGGACAGCGAAAAAACCGATCCCGCGCTTGTCCTGATCAACCGTGGCGGCAACCAGATCTTTGTTGCGGTGGAAATCGCCTGATCGAACACCTGCGCGCGCCACGTGATGGGGAGATCTGGCGGGCGCCTCTCTGGCATGATTGAATTGTCCGCAATCTGCCGGAGCAGCCGGGTGCGCAACGACGCACCCGGCATCTAAACCGGTCAAATCTTGTACTTTGTTTGAAAAATTGTGTTTAAGTTCCGGTAGAAAGGATTTCAGATCATGAGCCGACGCCTGTTGATCGTTGAAGATGATGAAGACACCCGGGAATTCATAGCAAAAGGATTCAGCGAGGAAGGATATGTCGTCGAACAGGCCGCGGATGGGCGCGAAGGGCTGTATCACGCCACAGATGGTGGCTTTGACGCCATCGTTCTGGACCGAATGCTGCCCGGTCTAGACGGCCTGTCACTGATCAAATCCATGCGCGCCGCGGGTCTGAAAACTCCGGTTCTGATGTTGACCGCAATGAGCGCGGTCGATGAGAGAGTCAAAGGCCTGAGGGCCGGTGCAGATGATTATCTGGTCAAACCGTTCTCTTTTCAGGAACTGCATGCGCGGATCGAGGCTCTGTTAAGACGCCCGCAGGAATCTGAGGAAAACCCGACCCTGACCTGCCGCGATCTGGATATGGATTTGCTGACCCGCAAAGTCACCCGCAACGGGCGAGAGATTACCTTGACACCGCGTGAATTTCAGATTTTGGAATTCTTCCTGAGACGCAAGAACCGTGTGGTGTCACGCACTATGTTGCTGGAAGGTGTCTGGGATTATCATTTCGACCCGAACACCAATGTGGTTGACGTCCATATCTCGAAACTGCGCCGCCAATTGGATGAAGGCGGAGAGATCCCGTTGATTGAAACAGTCCGGGGCGCAGGTTACATGATATCTGATGGATAACCTGCGGCTTTCGTTCAATAATTCCAGAACACGTTTGGTTCTGGCCAGCATGGTTCTGAGCACATTGCTGACAGCCACCGTGCTGGCCCTTGTCTATGTCACCGCAAATCGCAGTATCGAAAGCGAAACCCGCTCGGTGGTTTCCGCGGAATTGACCGGTCTGGCCGATGAATACGAAAGGCGCGGGCTCATCGGTTTGCTGACAGCCATCGAACGCCGTATTCCCACCGCCTCTGAACGGGATGCCCTTTACTTATTGACCGACCGCAACGGGACGAAATTGGCTGGCAACCTGAGGCAATGGCCCGATGACATCACTGCCGGAAGTGGTTGGGTCCAACTTGAGCTGCGACGCTCGGACAGCGAACAGCTGGTGCCAATCTCGGCTGCATCCATTCGTCTGCCGGGCGGAGAACGCCTGCTTGTCGGGCGGGATGCGCTGGCACGACAGCAGTTTGACCGTGTTCTTTTACGCTCGGTCGGCTTCGCGCTGGCAATCGCGCTGGCGCTGAGCGTCCTGACAGGCTGGCTGTTTACCAGGCTCGTCTTTTCGCGCTTGTCTGACATCGCCTCGACCGCAGAAAATATCGTTTCAGGCGACCTGTCGCGCAGGATGCCCTTGCGCGGGACCGGTGATGAATTCGATCAAGTTTCAGGTACGCTCAATACGATGTTGGACCGGATCGAGGAGTTGGTCAGCAATCTACGGACGACCTCGAATTCGATCGCGCATGATCTACGCTCTCCTTTGTCGCGGTTGAAACAGCGGGTCGAATCCCTGTCAGATAGCCGCAAATCCGAACAGGATCGCGAAATCGACATCGCGCGCGCGACGACCGAGGTTGATCATGTCCTGCGGGTTCTGGGCCAACTGACTGAGATTTCGCGTGCCGAAGCAGGTGTCGGGCGAGAGCAGTTCGAAGATGTCGACCTTAAGCAACTCGTGGCGGACGTGGTCGAGCTCTATGATCCGGTTGCCACGGATCAGGGCGTAACACTTGAAGTTACAGGGTCAACTGCCCCCCTTCCCGGCCACCGCCCCCTTTTGTCTCAGGCACTGTCCAACCTGTTAGAAAATGCTCTGCGATACGCGCCTGATGGTTCGACCATCACGATCAATATTGCGGATGACGGCCTGTATACCAACCTCAGCGTGCGGGATCACGGCCCCGGTGTACCACAGGACGATCTGGCCCGCCTGCAGATGCCCTTTGTGACACTTGATCCCGCCCGGACCGAGCGCAATGCAGGTCTGGGCCTGGCTTTGGTCGCAGCGATATCGCATATGCACAAAGGCATGTTCGACGCCCGCAACTGTGATCCGGGCCTTGAAGCTACTATTCGTCTTTCGCGCAAACCCTGATCCGGTAATCATGAACCGCAAAGGTAAAAAAGGATCGGGTGACAGTAATTCTGACACCGGTTAAAACGTCGATTATGTCTGACCCGATCTCAACTATCCGTAATCTCGGCCCGGCCTATGAACAGGCTTGTGCGCGTGCCGGTATCCACTCGGCCCAGCAACTGCGCGAGATAGGCCCCGACGCGGCCTATGCAAAACTTTTGCAGGCAGGATCGCGCCCTCATTTCATCGGCTATTATGTTTTGGTGATGGGGCTGCAAGGCCGCCCCTGGAACGATTGCAAAGGCGAAGAGAAAAAGGCCCTGCGGCAAAGGTTCGACGCAATCAAAGCCAGCAACAGCACTGCGCCGCAAACGAAGATGATCGCCGACTTGGATGCGATCGGCGTCCGGATATCTTCGGACGATTTGAAACCCGCATAGAAAAAGCCGCCCCCGACCCCGGGAGCGGCTTTATAGGCTTGATCTTAAAACAGATTAGCCGACCAGTTCGATGCCCGAGAAGAAATAGGCGATCTCAACCGCTGCGGTTTCCGGTGCGTCTGAACCGTGGACCGAGTTCTCGCCAACCGATTCAGCGAACTCGGCGCGGATGGTGCCGGGGGCCGCATCTGCGGGGTTGGTAGCGCCCATGACTTCGCGGTTCTTGGCAATGGCGCCTTCGCCTTCCAGAACCTGTACAATAACCGGCTCGGACGACATGAATTCGCACAGTTCGTCATAGAACGGGCGCTCGGCATGGACGTCATAGAACTTGCCAGCTTGTGCTTTGGTCATGTGAATGCGCTTTTGCGCTACGATGCGCAGACCGGCCTCTTCAAACTTGGCGTTGATCTTGCCAGTCAGGTTGCGGCGGGTTGCATCGGGTTTGATGATCGAGAATGTGCGTTCCAGTGCCATGTCGGCCTCTCCTTAAAATAGGGCGCGGGGCCCGCGCCGAAATCCATCGCGGGCCGCGTATCATGGTCTGTAGCTTATGAAAAGTGTTATGATGCCCTGCTCCGGCGCTTTGCCGGTCACAATGTGCCGGGCAACGGGTCCAGACGGTCGATCCTACGAACATAGAGCACGGCCAGAAGGCCGATAAAGCTGCACCCGCACATCATGCCAAGCACAAGAAAGGGTCCGTTTTCCGGGCTGACAAAGGCGCCGGTGATCGTGGTCAGAACCGCCCCCAGCGCAACGATCATTGCACCTGACAGGCCCGCCGCGCTGCCTGCCAGTTTGGGACGAACCGACATCACGCCCGACGATGCATTGGCGTTGGTCAGTCCATTGCCGAAACCGACACAGATGGCCGAGCCGAAAAAGACCCAAACCGTACCAAGCCCGACCCAAAACAGAAGCAGCCCGCAAAGCGGCCCTGCCGTGGCCACATTCCGCCCTATCAGGATCATCGTTGTTAACTGCGTCCGCGCCGCCAATCGGCCAGTGACAAAATTCCCGACCATGAACCCGCCGGTGATAATGCCGATCCCAAGACCCAGCATCGCGGGGCTCAGATCAAACCAAGCAGCTGCAACCAACGGTGCACCGGTGATAAAACTGAAAAAGCCGCCGATCGAAAATGCCGCGCATAGGGCATAACCCCAAAACCTTCGGGCGCGGAACAGATGCGGATATTCCTTCAGCTGCGCCGCGAATGTTGGGGCGCGGTTTATATTGGTCTCTCCCATATCAAACCACAGCAAAGCCAGCAGACCGGTGCCAAGTACGGAATACAGAACAAACCCCGAGCGCCAGCCGAACAGCATGTCCAACGCGCCGCCCAGCATCGGCCCCAGCATTGGCGCCAACGCCATAGCCATTGCGACATAACCCAGCTTGCTGGCCGCCTCGTTGGGGGGATAGCGGTCGCGGATTGAGGCGCTGGACAGCACAGACCCGGCGACGACCACAGCCTGAATGAGGCGAAAACCCAGAAACACCCAGATTGTCCCAGCCAGCACGCAGCCGATGGATGCGACCACGAAGATCGACATGCAGATCAACAGGACCGGCCTGCGCCCATATCGATCCGACAGAGGACCCATGATCAGTTGCAGCACAGCAGAAACCGCCAGATATCCCGCAACCGCCAGATTCATAAGGCCGTAATCCACCTGAAAGTCCACGCTCATATGCGCCAGCGATGGCAGGAACATATTCAGCGTCAGCACCGACAACGCCGTGGCAAAGACCAGCGTGACCAACGACGGAGGTGTTCGGGCTGTATGCATGATGGAACCGTGTGAAAACTTCAGGCAAAACAGCGCTAACACATTGAATGTCGGTTGAACATGCAAGCTGCTGGCGGCGGCATTACGGCTCTGCTAAGAGCAGCACATGTTACGGATCGCAGACATCACATATGCCGTTGAAGGCCGCCCTTTGTTCGAGGGCGCAAGCGCAACCATCCCCGATGGCCACAAGGTTGGACTAGTGGGGCGCAATGGCACCGGCAAGACCACCCTGTTTCGCTTGATCCGGGGGGAACTGGCGCTGGAATCGGGCAGTATCGCTGTCCCGAAACGGGCGCGTATTGGTGGCGTGGCGCAAGAGGTGCCCTCGTCCGATGCCTCACTGATCAATACCGTTCTGGCCGCCGATACCGAGCGCAGCGCACTGATGACTGAAGCCGATAGTGCCACGGACCCCGGACGCATCGCCGATATTCAGACCCGGCTGGCCGATATAGACGCCTGGTCGGCCGAAGCGCGCGCGGCCTCGATCCTCAAGGGGTTGGGGTTCGATGACGAGGATCAGCTGAAACCCTGTTCGGACTTTTCCGGCGGCTGGCGCATGCGCGTCGCGCTAGCAGCGGTACTGTTCTCGCAGCCTGATCTGTTGCTGCTGGACGAACCGACCAACTATCTGGATCTGGAAGGCGCGCTGTGGCTGGAAAGCTATCTGGCGAAATACCCGCACACAGTGATCATCATCAGCCATGACCGCGGGTTGCTGAACCGCGCTGTGGGGTCGATCCTGCATCTGGAAGACCGCAAGCTGACCTATTACGCGGTGCCTTACGACAAATTCGCCGAACGCCGCGCTGAACGTCTGGCACAGGCGGAATCGGAAAACACCAAGGCCAAGGCGCGCATCGCGCATCTGCAAAGCTTCGTGGATCGCTTTCGCTATAAGGCGTCCAAAGCAGTTCAGGCCCAGTCGCGCCTGAAGATGATCGAACGCATTCAGTTGGTCTCGACCCCGCAAGAGGCTGCTCTGCGCGCTTTTTCCTTCCCAGAACCCGAAGAACTGTCGCCCCCGATCATTCAGATCGAAGGCGGTGTGACGGGATACGGCGAGACCGAGGTGCTGCGCCGTCTGAACCTGCGCATTGATCAGGATGACCGCATCGCGCTGCTGGGCAAGAACGGTCAGGGCAAATCGACCCTGTCCAAGCTGTTGTCTGATCGTCTGCCGTTGATGGCTGGCAAGATGAGCCGCAGCACCAAGCTGCGCATCGGCTATTTTGCACAGCATCAGGTGGATGAGCTGCATGTGGACGAGACGCCCTTGGATCATCTCCGCCGATTGCGCCCGAATGAAGCACCGGGCAAATGGCGCTCGCGTTTGGCCGGGTTCGGATTGAATGCCGATCAGGCAGAAACCAAGGTCGGGCGGCTGTCCGGCGGTCAAAAGGCGCGCCTGTCGCTGCTGCTTGCCACCATCGACGCCCCGCACATGCTGATTCTGGACGAACCGACCAACCATCTGGACATCGAAAGCCGCGAGGCGCTGGTTGAGGCATTGACCGCCTATTCCGGGGCCGTGGTGCTGGTCAGTCATGACATGCACCTACTGTCGCTGGTGGCGGACCACCTCTGGCTGGTCTCGGACGGATCCGTCAAACAGTTTGACGGGGATCTGGAATCTTATCGGTCCCTACTGCTGGGCCGCGACAAACCTGTTAAGGAAAAGCCGCTGACGGCCAAGCCCAAACGCCCATCGCGCGAGGCGGTTCTGAACCTGCGCGCCGATCTGCGCAAATGCGAGGAACGGATCGAGAAATTGACGGATATGCACGAAAAGCTCTCGGCCAAACTGGCGGACCCCAGTTTGTATGAAGACGACATGATCAACGACCTGGCGACCTGGAACCGGAAATTTGCCGAGGTGGTCGAGGCAATGCAAAAAGCCGAGGCGCTTTGGGTGGTTGCGGCAGAGCGGTTGGAACAGGCAGAGACCGCAGCATGATGGATACAGCCTTTCTCATAACCTCGTTTACAACATTGCTTGTGGTCATTGATCCGCCAGCACAAACGCCGATCTTTGTGGCCCTGACACAAGGCATGGATCGGCATGCGCGTTATACAATAGCGGTGCGCGCCTGTCTGACAGCGGCTGGGATTCTGGCCATGTTCGCCGCATTCGGCGAGGCGGTTCTGGGCTTTATTGGCATCTCGATGGAGGCGTTCCGCGTTGCGGGCGGCGTTCTGTTGTTCCTCACAGCGCTGGACATGCTGTTCGAACGGCGCACCAAGCGGCGCGAAAACAGCGCCGAAGAAGAAGAGCATCCTGATCCTTCGGTATTTCCGTTGGGTATTCCCCTGATTGCAGGACCCGGCGCGATTGCCACAATGATCCTGCTGGCCGGGCAGCATCCGGGCATAGAGGGTCTGGCCGTGGTGATCGGCATGATGCTGATCGTAGTGGCGATGGTGTTCGTCACCTACCTGTCTTCAGGCGCGGTGGCACGAATTCTGGGCAAGACCGGGCTGAATGTGCTGACCCGCCTGTTGGGCATGCTGCTGGCGGCCTTGTCAGTTCAGTTTATCTTGGATGGGCTAAAAGCCTTTGGATTTGCGTCATAAATCCCCATATTGGATTCGAGTGACGCAGTAAGGTAGCGGTATGGACGGCGACAGCATTGCAAATCTGGCCTATCTTGGATTGTTGGGCGCAGCGGTCGTGGCCTGGTTTATCTCTCAGAACCGGCAAAGCCTGAACAAAACGTTGCAACAGGCTCTGGCCTGGGTGTTTATTTTTATCGGCATCATTGCCGCCTATGGACTATGGGGCGATATCCGCAGCACTGTGGGCCCTGCCCCGCAGATGACCGTGACCGGCGAAAGCATCGAAGTGCCGCGCGCTTATGACGGGCATTACTATCTACCGGTTCTGGTCAACGGAGAACCCATCACCTTTTTGGTCGATACCGGCGCCAGCCAGATTGTGTTGAACGAGGCGGATGCCAGACGCATCGGTGTTGACCCCGATCAGCTGAACTATTTCGGGCGGGCCCTGACGGCCAATGGCGAGGTGCGCACCGCCCCGATACGGCTGGACAGCCTTGAACTGGGGCCGATCACGGATCGCAATGTCTCGGCCTGGGTGAATGAAGGGGCGCTGGATCAGTCCTTGCTAGGCATGGATTACCTGCACCGGTTCTCGAATATTCAATTCGCGGATGGGCGTCTGATCCTGTCGCGCTGATGCCCTCTCGATATTGAGAACATAATGAGAACATGCTAGAGTAATAGCATGTCCACACATCTTCTTGGCCGCAAGCCTGCACGACAAATGGCGGGGCTGCAGCTCCATCCGCAGATCACTCTGCAACTGGCCCGCGTGCACGAGGCCTGCGGCCCCGCCCGGCGCAGCTTTGCCATGTGGTTGGCCGGTCAGGCACAGGGGCCGGTGTTGTGGATTTCCCCCGCGTGGGAGGCAAGCCAGTTGCACCCGGGTGGGATGATGGCCTTTGCCGATCCTGCTCGGTTCCTGTTTGCCCGCCCCAACCATGCCGAGGACCTGCTGTGGTGCATGGAAGAAGCGTTGCGCAGCGGGGCAACCCCACTGGTGATCTGCGATCTGCCCGAGGCGCCCGGCCTGACGCCGGTCCGACGGATGCATCTGGCCGCGGAACAAGGCGGCACGATGGGGCCAGCCCCGCTGGGCCTGTTACTGACCCCTGGCGATGGCGGCGCACAGGGGGTTGAAACCCGCTGGCACATGGCTGCGGATCATCACGCCGGGGTTCCCTGCTGGACCCTGACCCGCCGTCGCGCCCGCGCCCTGCCCCCGGTCAGCTGGCAGGCCACCCAGACCAAGACGCATGCCGGGCTGAACCTGACGCGGATCAAGGC
This sequence comes from Ruegeria sp. CDSA221, assembly GCF_059611825.1. Taxonomy (NCBI): domain Bacteria; kingdom Pseudomonadati; phylum Pseudomonadota; class Alphaproteobacteria; order Rhodobacterales; family Roseobacteraceae; genus Ruegeria; species Ruegeria sp. CDSA221. Next base: position 125,750 of record NZ_JBXWPK010000006.1, on the reverse strand, counting down.
CCAAGATGTGTATTGGGGGGAATAAGTTACGCGGCTCACGGCACTTGTGACTAGCCAAGTGCTACATCCACCCCTAGCGTTCCGGTATGAGCCATCCAATCCATGACAGCCGCTATTCTTGGCTTCGCCTTCTGATCACCCTCGCAATCGCTACGGTGGCGAATGTGGGCATGTGGGCGGTAATCGTCGTGATGCCCGCGATCGAGGCGCAATTCAGCGCCGGTCGGGCCGAAGCCTCATTTCCCTATGTCCTGTCGATGATCGGGTTTGCACTGGGGAACATGTGGCTGGGGCAACTGGTTGATCGGTTGGGCGTGACCAAGGCACTGATCGGTGCCGCCCTTCTGAGCGCGGTCAGCTATCTGTTGGCAACATGGGCGCCGAATATGCTGCTCTTGTCACTGGCCCATCTGCTGTTGGGGTTGGGCACGGCTGTTGGTTTTGGCCCTCTGATCGCGGATATCTCACACTGGTTCATGAAACGCCGCGGGATTGCGGTGGCGTTGGTTGCCAGCGGAAATTACCTGTCCGGGGCGATCTGGCCAACGCTTCTGTCAGGCATCCTTGCACGTGAGGGATGGCAGCAGGTCTATCTGACGCTGGCGGTCATAACGCTGCTCGTTGTCATACCCCTGTCTCTGCTGCTGCGCCGGCAAGTCCCGATCGAGGCCCATCAGACCGCCGCCGCCAATGCGCAGATCAACGCGCGCAGCGTGGGAATATCGCCGCGCAGCTTGCAATACGTTCTTGGTCTGGCCGGAATCGGCTGTTGCGTGGCCATGTCGATGCCGCAGGTCCATATCGTGTCCTACTGCGTCGGGCTCGGATATGGCCCGGCGGTCGGAGCCGAGATGCTCTCGCTGATGTTGCTGGGCGGCGTGGTCAGCCGAGTGATCTCGGGGTTGGTCGCCGACAAGCTGGGCGGGTTGATGACATTGCTGGTCGGCTCTTTCCTGCAATGTATCGCCCTATTTCTGTTCCTTCCCTATGACGGGATGGCCTCACTTTACATTATCAGCCTCATGTTCGGTCTGGCGCAGGGCGGCATTGTCCCCAGCTATGCGCTCGTCGTACGTGAATATATGCCCCCGCAAGAGGCCGGAGCACGCGTCGGCTTTGTCATGATGATGACCATCATGGGCATGGCACTGGGCGGATGGATGTCCGGGTGGATTTACGACTTAACCGGAAATTATCAACTGGCCTTTATCAATGGCATCCTCTGGAACGGGCTGAACATCGCTATCCTGCTGATGTTGCTAAGGCGATCACGGCCCCGCAGGCTGGAGGTCATGATATGACCCAACTGACAAGGCGCGCTGTACTGTCCGGGTTGACCACCCTTCCATTTGCGCACCCGGCTCTGGCCGGGTTGCGTCCCTATGAACTGGTCCACAATGGCACTTCCGTAGATTTTACGTTCGAGCTGTCCGGAATCACACAGTCCGGAACCATGCCGATACGATCTGCAGATATCCGAATTGACATGACCGACCTGGCCAACAGCCGGGTGGATGTTTCGCTGAACATTGCCAAGGCGCGAACCAACCTGCCCTTTGCCCGCAAACCGATGCTCAGCGCTGGGGTTCTGGACGCCACAGGATTTCCCACAATTCATTTCACCTCGACCGATATTCAGCTTGGCGAAGGTGGACGTATCTCGAACGGGGCCGAGATCACAGGAGATCTGACCTTGCGTGGTGTAACGCGACCAATCACATTGCGCGCCAATATTTTTCGCCCGCCCGGCAGCGCCCGAGACAACTTGAATAACCTCTCCATCCAACTCAGCGGTTCACTGAACCGTCACGAATTTGGCGCCTCGGGTTATTCCGACCTCGTAAAGGAAACTGTTGGCCTTGATATCCGGGCCAAGATCAAAAAGACTGGATAGATCAAAAACGACGCCACAAAGTCGATAAGCCGCGCGCACCGCGCTGGAAATATCGCAATCTGAGCCCATCATGCGCACGATCATTTCCTTTGCCGCCCTATTTCTTTCCGTCATTCTGCTTCAACTGTCCACCGGTGGCGTTGGCCCGCTGGATGCGATTTCCGGCCTGACCCTGAATTTCACCACTGGGCAGATTGGTCTGTTGGGCTCGGCTCATTTCGTTGGCTTCTTTGTGGGATGCTGGTGGGCCCCGCGCCTGATGGGAAGCGTCGGCCATTCGCGGGCATTTGCCGTTTGCACAGCTTTGGGCGCAATGGGGTTGCTGGGGCACACCCTGACGGACAACGCTTATATCTGGGCGGCCCTTCGGATCGCGTCAGGCGCCTGTGTCGCCGGGTGCTACACAGTGATCGAGGCCTGGCTGAACGCAAAAGTCACGAATGAGACACGCGGGCGCGCCATGGGCACCTATCGCATCGTCGATATGGGCGCGTCCCTCTGCGCCCAGCTGATCATCGCAGTTCTGCCACCAGCATCATATGTCTCGTATAACTTGCTGGCGATCCTGTGCTGCGCTGCCCTGTTGCCGCTAACACTGACCCGCGCCAGCCAGCCCGAAACGCCCGACGCCCCGCGCTTGCGCCCGAAACTGGCCTGGAACAGCTCTCCTCTGGCGGTGGCCGGGGTGGTGGTTGCCGCGTTAAGCTCGGCGTCCTTTCGGATGGTCGGCCCTGTTTACGGGCAAGAGGTTGGGCTTGGCGTCGATCAGATCGCGTTTTTCCTGGCGTCTTTCGTGCTGGGCGGCGCGTTGGCGCAATATCCGATGGGATGGCTGGCCGATAAATACGACAGGCGCTGGGTACTGATCTGGCTTTCGGTTGCCGCCGTCCTAAGCTGCGGTGTGACCATGGCCGCCGGCAACACCGGAACCGTCGGCGTCATGCTGGCCGCGTGTTTGTTCGGCTTTACGACCTTCCCGATTTTCTCAGTTTCATCCGCGCACGCCAATGACTTTGCCACAACCGAACAACGGGTCGAGCTCTCTGCCGCGCTGATGTTCTGGTATGCGCTGGGTGCGATTGCCTCGCCTTACGTGTCATCCACTTTGATCCAATCCTTTGGACCCGGCGCGCTTTTTGCCTTTGTGGCACTTGGCCACGTGTTCCTGATCATCTTTGGTCTGGCGCGGATGCGGTCGCGGCCAACACCCGAGGAACGCACCAGCTATGTCTATTCACCGCGAACCTCGTTTACCATCGGGCGCTTGCTGAAACGATCCCGCGAGGAACGATAGAAAAAGGGCCGGGAAAATCCCGGCCCTTTCGTTTTAGTGTTCGGTGTGAGGTTCCTTGTCGACAACTTCGACCTCTTTCACCGGATCAACCGTCGGCTCTAGCGCGCCGTTGACGATGCCCCCGACCCCGTTTTCCATCGACAGGCCCAGCTCTTCGCCCAGCTTTTTCAGCGCGGGCATCTGCACGGCCATGCCCATGATCGAATCCAGCGCCTGGTTCACCACCGGCTTGTCGCCATTGGCGCCTCCGCCACCACCGGCGGCACCGATCCCGCCAACCTGATGGATCTTGATCGAGTCGATCTTTTCGGCAGGTTTGACCATTTCCGCAATGATCGTCGGCATCGCTTCAATCCGGGCCAGATCAACCTTCAGGCGGATCTGATCAACGGACAGGGCATTGTCAGCCTCGACAATCGCGCGCTTACCTTCCGCTTCGGCCAGCATGTCGTTCTTCTTGGCCTCGGCGCGGATGTTCAGCGCATCCGCTTCGGCTTGCGCCTCTTCACGGCGGGCTTCGGCGCGGTCGGCGGCAGCTTCTTTCTCGGCCTGGGCGGCCAGACGGATGGCTGTGGCCTGACGTTCAGCCTCACGCGTCGCTTCGATCAGCACGATCTGCTTCTGACGCTCGGCCTCGGCCACCTGACGGGCGGTAACCACCGCTTCGGTCGCTTTGGTCGCCTCAGCGCGGGCCAGATCGGCAGACGCACGGGCGCGGCTTTCCTCTTCGGATTTCTGCGCGATGATGATCTGACGCTCTTGCTCGGCAACCTCCAACTCACGCTCTTTCGAGATCTCGGCCTCACGGATTTTACGCTCGCGTTCAATGTCAGCCGCTCGAATTGCTTCCTCGCGCGCAATCCGGGCACGCTCGGTTTCACGTACAGAATCCTCGGTCCGCGCGGCGATCTCAGCCTCTTGCGCCACGCGCAGGGTTTCGATCTGTTGCGTCTGTTCGATGCGGGCCTGCTCTTCGTCCTTGTCGATCAACAGCTTCTGACGCTGGGCTTCCATCGCAGCACGGCGCACTTCAACCTCGGCATCCGCATCGATCTGCGCGCGCTCTTTTTTCGAGGTCGCAATAACCTCGGCCAGCTTACGCATACCCACGGCGTTAAAGGCGTTGTTCTCATCCAGCGCTTCGAACGGTGTCTGGTCCAGCGCGGTCAGCGAGACCGATTCCAGCGACAGGCCGTTTTTCAGCAGGTCTTCGGACACGGCATTCTGCACTTCTTGCACAAAATCGGCGCGGTTTTCGTGTAGACCGTCCATGGTCATCTGCGCGGCCACGGCACGCAGACCGTCGATCAGTTTGCCTTCGATCATCTCACGCAGTTGCTCGACATCGAATGTACGGTCGCCCAGCGTTTGTGCAGCACGCGCGATGCCTTCGTCCGTAGCCATCACCGAGACATAAAACTCGACACCTACATCGACACGCATCCGGTCTTTCGTGATCAGGGCAGCCTCAGCGCTGCGTTGAACTTCAAGGCGCAGCGTTTTCATGTTTACTGGGCTGACTTCGTGCAGAAGGGGGATAACCCAAGCGCTACCGTCCATAATAACTTTCTTGCCGCCAGCACCAGTCTTAACAAGACTGATCTCGCGGGTTGTCCGTCGGTACAACCGTTTCAAAACCAATCCAATTAACACTAGTATCGATAAAACGGTCGCAACAATAATGATCAGGAGTTCAAGTCCCATGCAAAATCCTCCAAGATTGGGGTTTGAAATTTAGTTAGCCTGACAAGCCGACCAGAACGAACCGGTCTTGCCGTCGGTCGCGCAGGACAAGCACTTCGGTGCCTTGTTCCAGCGTATCCTTGTCCTGCAGGGGCTCGGCGCGCAGGTAATGCGCATTGCCAAAGCGATCCATGACCCGCACTTCGGCCGGGCGGCCACGCGATGCTGTCCCTTGCGAGATGAAACCGCGACGGCGGGCCAGCATCCGTTCGGACATAGCCTCGGTCTCGGTTTTCGGCAGCAGGCGGGCAAAGACCGCGCTAAAGCCACGCGCAAACCAGATGCCAAAGGCCCCGGCCGGGATCGCAGCCATCCATGAGGGCAGATCAAAGCCCATCACATCACGCAGGCCCAGTTGCAGACCGATGCCCGACAGGCCGAAACCAACCAGCAAAACCACCAGCCAGATCATGAAAGGCACTTTGCCAAAGCCCAGCCAGCTTGCAGGACCGTCCGAGGTCACAACCGGCGTTTCCGCCGCAACCTCGGCCAGCTCGAACTCACCCAGATCAACATCCGCGTCCAGATCAAGTTCGAAATCACCAATGTCCAATTCCGGAGCGTCAACCAGATCAAGGTCAACCTCGCCCTCACCCGCCATCAGGCTTCCACCCAGCATCAGCGCCACCAGTTCCAGCCCCAAAAGGCCAAACAACAGCGCAATCGCAATGGTAAAGGGCACAAATGCACCCTCGAGTAGAAAGCTGAACATCAGTGGGCTGTCTCCGTTATTGTATACTATGGTATGCAGTAAATATGGGGAGTCATGACAAAGTTTCAAGAGGTTGTGATTCTATATTTCAACCTATGGGTAATTGACACGGTGCCTCTGGGGCAGTCGTGAAATCAGTTTTCAGGGGTTTTTTCCGTGCACGGGGCCCGAAAGTGGCATCCGTGCAAAAGCCGGGCTTTTGCTGGGCTGTGACATAAGATAGACGAGCCTGCAGTTACATACGCGGAAACGGAACATGGCTCGGATTCTCATCACCTCGGCGATCCCCTATATCAACGGGATCAAACACCTCGGCAATCTGATCGGCTCGCAACTGCCCGCCGACCTGTATGCGCGGTATCAGCGCGGCCGGGGGAATGAGGTCATGTTTCTCTGCGCCACCGACGAACACGGCACCCCGGCCGAGTTGGCCGCCGCCAAGGCAGGCAAGCCGGTCGCGGATTACTGTGCCGAGATGCATGGTGTGCAGGCCGATATCGCACAGCGCTTTGGCCTGAGCTTTGATCACTTTGGCCGCTCGTCCAGCGCCCAGAACAAAGCGTTGACCCAGCATTTTGCGGGCAAGCTGGAAGACGCCGGGTTGATCCGCGAAGTGAGCGAGAAGCAGGTCTATTCCCACGCCGATGGCCGCTTCCTGCCGGATCGCTATATCGAAGGCACCTGCCCCAACTGCGGCTATGACCGCGCGCGCGGTGATCAGTGCGAAAACTGCACCAAACAGCTGGACCCGACCGACCTGATCGAGCCGCGCTCGGCCATTTCCGGGTCGACCGACCTTGAGGTGCGTGAAACCAAGCACCTGTATCTGCGTCAATCCGCGATGAAGGATCAACTGGATGCCTGGATCGACTCCAAGTCCGACTGGCCAATCCTGACCACATCCATTGCCAAGAAATGGTTACATGACGGCGACGGCCTGCAAGACCGTGGCATTACCCGCGATCTGGACTGGGGCGTGCCGGTCAAGAAAGGCGATCAGGACTGGCCCGGCATGGAGGGCAAGGTCTTTTACGTCTGGTTCGACGCGCCGATCGAATACATCGCTTGCGCCAAGGAATGGGCCGATGCGACCGGAAAAGCGAATGCCGAGTGGGAGCGCTGGTGGCGCACTGACAAAGGTGCCGATGACGTGCGCTATGTTCAATTCATGGGTAAGGACAATGTGCCTTTCCATACCCTGTCCTTTCCGGCGACCATTCTAGGTTCGGGTGAGCCGTGGAAGATGGTCGACCACCTGAAATCCTTCAACTACCTGAACTATGACGGCGGCCAGTTCTCAACCAGCCAAGGTCGCGGCGTATTCATGGATCAGGCACTGGACATCTTGCCCGCCGATTACTGGCGCTGGTGGCTGCTGAGCCATGCGCCTGAAAGCAGCGATAGCGAATTCACCTGGGAGAACTTCCAGCAATCGGTGAACAAGGACTTGGCCGATGTGTTGGGCAACTTCGTCAGCCGGATCACCAAGTTCTGCCGCTCAAAATTCGGCGAGGCGGTGCCCCAAGGCGGCACCTATGGCGACCGCGAGCAGGCCCTGATCGAGGAGCTGACCCGCCGCGTCCGCGCCTATGAAGGGTTCATGGAGGCGATGGAAGTTCGCAAATCCGCCCAGGAATTGCGCGCCATCTGGGTTGCCGGGAACGAGTATCTTCAATCCGCGGCACCCTGGTCGACCTTCAAGGAAGATCCCGAACAGGCCGCGGTACAGGTGCGTCTGGGTCTGAACTTGATCCGGCTCTATGCCGTGCTCAGTGCGCCGTTCATTCCCGAAACCAGCGCCCGTATGCTGAGCGCGATGAACACGCTGGATACCGCCTGGCCTGACGATGTTGCGGCGGCCCTGTCCGCCCTGCCCGCAGGCCACGACTTTGCCGTTCCCGATGTTCTGTTCGCCAAGATCACCGACGAACAGCGCGAAGACTGGCAGGACCGTTTTGCAGGTGTCCGCACCTAAGACACCCGACTGGGAAAAAATACAGGGGGCTTAACGGCCCCCTTTTTCATTTTGCGTTTGATCCAGATTGCCGGAAACGCCCTTGCCAGATCAGGAAACTAGCCCTGGCCGATTTTCGTAAACCTGCCGCCCTACAGAAAAATATCCTTGGGTAAGCGATTGCCTTACGGGCTAACACGCTTGAGAAACCTACCAAAACCAGCCATCCTCACGAAGAGTTTAGGCGACTCGGACCGCTGGCGGCGACCCGAGTTGTGTTCAGTTTTTGTTTCAATGGGGCCTCTGCCATGATCCTTGCATCAACACTTTTCAGCTTTCGACCGAATGACCCCATAGCCAAATCCGTTTGGTATGCCGCAGCTTTTGCCCTGTGTGGGTTGGTGGTGCCAGCTGCCGCGCAGGATAAAGGTGACGCCCCACCGCCGAAAGTGTCCATCGCAGCGGCCTACACACAAGAAATCACGGACGAGGCGACTTTCATCGGTCGAGCTGAGGCGCTGAACAAGGCCGATATTGTCGCCCGGGTCAGCGGTTTTCTGGACAGTCAGAATGTTGAAGACGGCGCGATGGTGAATGAAGGCGACCTTATGTTCACGATCGAGCCGGACCTGTATCAGGCGACACTAGATGCACGGAATGCCGATCTGGACCGTGCCGAAGCAAATCTTGAGCTCGCCAAAGTTGACCTGGCCCGTAAAGAAGAACTTTACAAACGCGATGCCACTCCGGAAAGCGAACGGGATATCGCCCGTGCCAACGAACTTGTGGCCATTGCCGAAGTCAAAGCCGCGAAAGCCGCAATCCAACAGGCCGAACTTGATCTGAGCTATACTAAGGTCCACGCACCGTTCACCGGCCGTATCGGGCGGGTCGCTATCAGCGTCGGGGACGTTGTCGGCCCGAACAACCCACCATTGGTGAATATCGTCAGCGAGGCACCAGTGTATGTGAATTTCTCGTTGAACGAGAAACAGTTTACCTCGGTTCTTGAACAATATGGCGAGAATGCATCGTCGCTGGCCGAAAGCCCCAAAAGCCCGAATGTGCATGTAACGCTGCCCAATGGATCGGATCTGGGCGAAACAGGTTCGATTGTTTTCGTTGACAACCGTATCGACCCGCTGACTGGAACGATTGCAATGCGGGCCGAATTCACAAATGCCGACCGGCTGATCCTCGATGGTCAGTTCCTGAGCGTTCATATCGAAGCGCTGGAACCGACCTTGCAGGTTCTGATCCCGCAGGCGGCCTTGTCACGTGATCAGCGCGGTGATTTCGTTCTGGTCGTTAACGATAAGCAAATGGTCGAACAGCGCTATATCACCACCGGCGACAATGTCGGAACTGCTGTGATCGTTCTGGACGGCCTGCGCGAAGGAGAAAGCGTGATCGTCGAGGGCCTTCAGCGCGTGCGCCCGGGTGTGGCAGTGGATGCTGTCACCGCATCCGAGCAGCCGGGAGAGTAACAGATGTTCTCATCCCTGTTCATCAGCCGGCCCAAGCTGGCCCTAGTTATTTCGCTTGTCCTGACGATCATGGGCGGGATCGGCTATATGGTTCTGCCGGTCGCCCAGTTTCCTGATATTACGCCACCGGTCGTCAGCGTTTCCGCCACCTATACCGGTGCCAATGCCGAAACGGTCGAGAACACCGTCGCCGCGCCGATCGAGGCGCAGGTCAACGGCGTGGATGACATGATCTACATGACGTCCACCTCTTCGGATAACGGCTCGTATTCGTTGAATATTACCTTCGAAGTCGGCACCGACCCCGACATTGCATCCGTTAACGTGCAGAACCGCGTTGCGCAGGCCATGTCTTCGCTTCCGTCAGAGGTGACTTCGTCGGGTGTCGTTACGCAGAAGGCATCGACCAATATGCTGATGCTGGTCACGCTGACCTCACCCAAAAGCACCTATGACAGTGTATTCTTGTCGAACTACGCTTCGATCAACCTGAAAGATGCGTTGGCACGGGTACAGGGTGTTGGTAAAGCCGATGTTCTGACTAACCTTGAATATGCAATGCGGATCTGGATGGATCCCGACAAGATGACCGCCCTGTCGATTTCACCGGGTGATGTCATAGACGCTATCCGAGAACAGAATATCGAAGTGTCTGCCGGTTCGATAGGCTCGCCTCCGGTCCCTGAGGGACAGACATTTCAATATACGATCAAGACCAAGGGCCGGCTGACCTCGGCCGCTGAATTTGGCAATATTGTCATCCGTACTGGTGATGCAGGGGCAATCGTACGCATAAGGGACATTGCCAGAACCGAACTTGGAGCGCAGTTCTACTCGGCTTCGGGGTATTTCCAGGCAGAACCCGCAACGGTTATCGGAATCTATCAAGCCCCCGGTGCCAATGCGTTGGCTGTTTCTGATCGTGTTCAGGCCGAATTGGACCGGCTGTCGCGTTCGTTCCCAACAGATGTTGAATATCAGGTTCCGTTCAACACGACCGACTTCGTGGAACAATCTCTGAACGACGTGGTTTCCACCCTGATGCTGACGTTCGTATTGGTGATTTCGGTCGTATTTGTCTTTTTGGGCAGTTGGCGTGCCACGATCATTCCGGCGGTTGCTATTCCTGTTTCGCTGATCGGGACGTTCGCGTTCCTGCTGGCGTTTGGGATGTCCCTGAACACAATTTCTTTGTTCGCGCTTGTACTGGCCATCGGGATCGTGGTCGATGATGCCATCGTGGTGGTTGAAAACGTTGAACGCATTATCGCCGACGAAGGGTTGTCCCCGCCTGAGGCGACACGGAAAGCAATGGGCCAAATCACCGGACCCGTCATCGCAACCACACTGGTTCTGCTGGCCGTTTTTGTGCCCGTAACCTTTATGCCTGGCATCTCGGGGCGACTGTATTCTCAGTTTGCGGTCACCATCTCGACTGCGGTCGTGATTTCGTCAATCAACGCTTTGACCTTGTCTCCGGCGCTTTGCGGACTGGTTCTGCGCGCGCGCTCAGGTCCGCCCAAGGGTATTCTGGCCCTGTTTGAGCGTTTGATCGGAACGCTGCGTGACGGTTATGTTGTCATTGTCCGAAAACTGTTAATTCTGCCAGTCGCCGGACTGGGCGTCATCGTTGTTCTGGCCATGGGTACAGGGACGATCATGTCGAACACATCAAGCGGTTTTATTCCGCTTGAAGACAACGGTTATCTCTTTGTGGACATCCAGTTGCCAGATGCGGCAACGCTGGAACGCACCGAGACTATCGCAGGTCGGGTCGACGACCAGATCCGCGATATCTCGGGGGTCGCCAGTACGGTTCTGATCAACGGGTTTTCGCTGCTGAACGGCACAACCACAAATGGAGCGACCGTTTTTGTGAACCTCGACAACTGGGACGAACGGCAAGATCCCGACCTGTCTGCCGATGCCATTCTGGGCAAGGTTCTGGCGATTGCAAATGGCGAATCCGCAGCTTCGATCGTGGCCTTCAACCCGCCACCGATTCAGGGCCTCGGCATGTCAGCCGGTGTGGAAATGGAGGTTCAGCAAGTCGGGGGCGGTACGCCTCAGGATCTGGCCTCGGCCGTTGGGTCCTTCGTCTATGCTGCAAACCAGCGACCCGAGATTGGTCAGGCCTATACAACATTCCGGGCCAATGTTCCCCAGCTATTTGTCGATCTGGACCGTGAGAAAGCGAAAACCCTGGAAGTGTCTGTTGCTGAGATTTTCCAGACGATGCAAGCCCAGCTGGGCTCGTACTATGTGAACGATTTCAACCTGTTCGGCCGCGTCTACCGTGTGATGATTCAGGCCGAGGGGAGCTATCGGAACAAGGTCGAAGATATTTCGAACCTGTATGTGCGCTCAACCAAGGGCGATATGGTTCCATTGGGTACGTTGATCGACGTGGAAAACGTGTTGGGGCCAGTCCTGTTAAAACGGCATAACCTGTTCCGTTCGGCAACAGTTACAGCTGTACCTGCGCCAGGGCTGTCCAGTGGCGACGCTATCACTGTGATGACAGAAGAATCCGCCAACGCCCTACCCTCGGGATACGCGTTTGAATGGACAGGTACCGCGCAACAGCAGCTTGCATCCGGCAGCCTTGTGATCATTATCCTCGGGCTTGCTGTCCTGTTCGCCTATTTGTTCCTGGTGGGGCAATACGAAAGCTGGTCGATGCCGGTGTCTATTCTTCTATCGGTTATTGTTGCCCTGTTCGGGGCGGTTGCGGCGGTGGCCATCGTGGGCAGCGACATAAACCTGTACACGCAGATCGGGATGATCATGCTAGTGGGGCTTGCGTCGAAGAACGGTATCCTCATCGTTGAATTCGCAATGGAACAGCGTGCCAATGGCCTTTCGATCAAAGATGCTGCAGCCGAAGCCGCCCATCAACGTTTCCGCGCGGTGATGATGACTGCCCTCTCCTTCCTGTTGGGTGTTGTACCGTTGCTTGCCGCGAACGGCGCGGGTGCGGCTAGCCAGAAGGCCATCGGTGTCGCCGTCTTTGGCGGAATGCTGGCGGCAACTCTGGTTGGCGTTATCCTTGTGCCGGTACTTTACGCCCTGATGCAGGGGCTGAGGGAATGGCTCAAAGGGACAAAGAACGACCCCGACCCTTCGGAAGAAGCCGCATAAATCAAAAAAAGCCCCGCCAAAAACGCGGGGCTTTTCTTTAGTGGGCCAGGCGCTTTTCGATCCAGCGCTGGATGGCAGCGATCTGATCGGCATCAAGTCTTAGGCCCAGCTTGTTTCTGCGCCAGATGGCATCTTCAGCGCAGCGCACATATTCCTTGGTGACCAGCCATTCCATTTCGCGTTCGGTCAGAGTCGCCCCGAACTCTTCCCCCAGATCCTCAGCGGTCTTTGCATCGGCCAGAATAGCGCGCGCCTCGGTTCCATAGGCGCGCACCAGCCGTTCCGCCCATGTGCGATTCAAAAAGGCATAGTCGAATTCCAGACCGGCAATAAGGTCTTGCACTGCGCTAACGGGGAAATCGCCACCCGGCAAAGAAACACCAGCGGTCCATGGACCGGGCAAATCCGGGAAGTACTCAGCGATTTTCTCAAGCGCACTTTCGGCCAATCTGCGATAGGTCGTAATCTTGCCGCCGAAAACATTCAAAACCGGAGCGCCGCCAAGCCCATTGACCTTCAGAGTATAGTCTCTGGTCGCGGCCGTTGCGCTGCTGGCCCCATCGTCATACAGAGGGCGCACACCGGAATAGGTCCAAACGATGTCTTCGCGGGTCACAGGCTGCTCAAAATATTTTGACGCAAATGCACACAGATATTCCTGTTCAGACTCAGTACAGACTGGAGGAACCGATGGGTCTGGGTGATCCTGATCAGTTGTTCCAATAAGGGTGAAATCTCTCTCATAGGGAATGGCAAAGATGATGCGCCCGTCTTCGCCCTGAAAGAAATAGCATTTGTCATGGTTGAATAACCTGTGGGTTACGATATGGCTGCCGCGAACCAACCGAACGCCTTCACGCGAGTTCACGTGGATTTTGTCCTGAATAATGTCCCCGACCCAAGGGCCACCGGCATTGATCAGCATCTTGGCCTGGACGACGCGCGTTTCATCACTCTGCTTGTCGCGGATCGTGACATGCCACAGGTCATCGACCCTTTCGGCAGACAGAACCTCTGTCCGGACCAGAATTTCGGCACCTCTGGCCTCGGCATCACGGGCGTTCAGAACCACCAGACGGGAATCCTCAATCCAGCAGTCGGAATATTCATAGGCAGTTTCGAACCTGTTCTGCAGCGGGCCGCCTTCGGGCGCAGACCGTAGATTCAGCGACGAAGTTCCCGGCAGAATTTTACGCCCCCCGAGGTGGTCATACATGAACAAGCCCAGACGGATCAGCCAGGCCGGGCGACGACCGCGCATCCAGGGCATCACCATGCTCAGCAGGCGCGATGTCGGCGTGTCCGAGTCAAAGCGCATCCCATCGTGGTACGGAAGCACAAAGCGCATCGGCCAACTGATATGCGGCATTGCCCGCAGCAAGGTCTCACGCTCGATCAGCGCCTCGCGGACCAGTCGGAATTCAAAGTACTCAAGATACCGCAGGCCGCCATGGAACAGTTTGGTCGAGGCAGAGGACGTCGCCGATGCCAAGTCGTTCATCTCGGCCAATGTCACCGACAATCCCCGCCCGGCCGCATCACGCGCGATCCCGCAACCGTTAATACCGCCACCGATGATGAATAGGTCAGTAACCTGGCCAGTCTGCTGTGCCATTTGCAGGTCAGTCCTTTTGCTGAAAACGTGCGGCAATTAACCCGTTCGATACTCGGTTCGTCAATGTGGATTTTCGTTTTTTTTCGCGTAACGAACAAGAATAGCGATTTTTTGTTGTTGTCCAAACGATGTTTGATTTCTGCCGGTTGCAATATTGCGAAAAAAGGAACAAAAACGAAAGAACCCAATAACCGGAGCTTCCCTTGTCTCTTTCGTTCCGCCAGTCAGACATCATAGAAATCGCCAAGCAGAATGGTCGCGTCATGGTCGAGGATCTGGCGTTGCAGTTTGGTGTCACGGTCCAAACGATCCGGCGCGATCTTTCCGAGCTTGCGGAACTGGGCAAGCTGGACCGGGTTCATGGCGGCGCGGTCCTGCGATCCGGCGTTTCGAATATCGGTTACGAGGACCGGCGCACCCTGAATGCTGAAATCAAGACCCGTATCGCACAGGTTTGCGCTGCCAACATACCGGATGGTGCATCGCTTTTTTTGAACATCGGTACATCGACCGAGGCTGTCGCGCATCAGTTGCTAAACCACAAAGATCTTATGGTGGTGACAAATAACATGAATGTCGCGCGTATCCTGGTGGAAAACACGAACTGCCAGATCGTCGTCGCCGGTGGTGTTCTGCGCCGGTCGGACGGTGGTCTGATCGGTAACCTGACCAATTCAACGATTGAACAATTCAAGTTCGATTATGCGGTAATCGGGTGTTCCGCACTGGACGCCGATGGTGATCTTCTGGATTTCGATTTCCAAGAAGTCCGTGTCAGCCAGACTATCATTGCACAGGCCAGACACAGCTTTCTGGTTGCCGATCATTCGAAATTTCAGCGCTCGGCCCCTGCCCGTATTGCCTCGATGTCCGAAGTTGACGTTTTCTTTACAGATCAACCTCTTCCAAGTGGGCTTGCACGTAAATGTAAGGAATGGGGAACGCGGGTCGTATACAGCGGCCGAACCACCGGAGATTCGCATTAAACGCGTAATTCCAAACGTGGTTCTTGTCATAGGCGACCGGCCCTGACAGTATCGCAACATATTGCAATCAGTGCACGGCAAGGGGGAGATCCGGGCCATGATCGCGCTTTTATTTGCGTTACTCACAGCCACTATGGGGCTGAATTATTATAGAAAAACCAAAGCGGCCAATGTTGTGTTCTTCATTACCATGGCCCTAAGT
The DNA here is from genome assembly GCF_059611825.1 of Ruegeria sp. CDSA221. Lineage (NCBI taxonomy): Bacteria > Pseudomonadati > Pseudomonadota > Alphaproteobacteria > Rhodobacterales > Roseobacteraceae > Ruegeria > Ruegeria sp. CDSA221. The sequence goes on along the minus strand of NZ_JBXWPK010000006.1, from coordinate 110,722 downwards.
GTTTATTGGCTGAAGTTTCATGCCACCAGCCAACTGACCATTCAGCTGTAGGAGGCCACAATGACACCCGAGCTTTCCCGCACCCTGAACGCGTTGGGAACCCTGGCGGTCAGCCTCGTTCTTGTACTGGCCTTCGGATACCAGCTGGCGCTGAACGAACTGCCCTGCCCGCTTTGCTTATTGCAACGGGTCGGGTTCGTAGCGGTGGGCGTTGGTTTGGGCCTGAACCTGCTATACGGAGCCCGGCCGCAGCATTATGCGTTGATGTTGCTTGCGGCACTGTTTGGGATCAGCGTTTCCGTTCGCCAGATCTTGCTGCATATCGTACCGGGTACCGGCCACTATGGTTCGCCTGTTTTTGGGTATCACTACTACACATGGGCCGCGATCTGCTTTTTTCTGATCCTGCTGGGCACGGCAATCATGCTGCTTTTCGACCGTCAATATCAGGACACAACCGTCGATCAACCACGGTTCGGGGGCAATACGCTGGCCAAAACCGCGTTCTTTGTGATGCTAGGGCTGGCCGCGCTAAATGCGGGGTCGACCTTGTTGGAATGTGGACCAGGTATCTGCGCTGACCCGCCGACAAGCTACAAATTGATTGACGAACTGGACACCAACAACTGAGGATGGATAAACCTTCCCTCATGGAGGCATCGGAATGGGACTACTGGGGCAGCCGCTAGGCTATTATGACTATCTGACATTTATCGCACTTATACTGCTGCTGGCCGCTGTAATGGCGCTGTTTCTGTTCATAATGGGACTGCCCGGCCGCATCGCAATCAAACGCAACCATCCCCATGCCGAGGCAGTCAAGATCATGGGCTGGATGGGGTTTCTGGCCGTCGTTCCCTGGATTCACGCCTTTATGTGGGCTTTCCACGATGCAGCCACAGTCGATATCCGCCGTTTGCCCGACGATGAACGCGATGCGATACGCAAGGATATCAAACGGTTGGGCGGTGAACTGACTGAAGAATATCGCGATCCGCTGGACCCGGACGAAACACAAAAAAGCTAAGGCTAAAGGAAGTCCCACAATATGTTTGTCGCTCTTGGCATTACGCTTTTCTACATCATTTTTGTCTGGCTGATCTTCTTCAAACTGCAATGGCTTAAGTTCAGTATCGCCTGGGGCATCGTTTCCTTCTGGGTGGGTGCTCATCTGTTATTGATCTTTATGGTTGCGCTGCGGTTCTTCCAGCCATTTTCGATCGACAGCCACGTGGTCCGCTCAACCATACAGATCGTACCGCGCCTGACTGAACCAACCATCCTTTCCGAGGTTCTGGTCGAGCCGAATACAGAGGTGAAGAAAGGGGATCCGCTGTATCGGTTCGACGACACCGTCTTTGCGCTTGAATTCGAAGAGGCATCCGCACAGTTGGTTGCAGCCCAGCAGAACGCCAAAATTCTGGAACAGGATGTGATCGTCGCGGGTGAAGCCGTCGAACGAGCCAACGCGCAACTGGCATATGCGCTGACCCAGCAAGCACGGTATGAAAACCTTGTCCCTGCGGGTGGTGCCCGCGAGGATGAGCTGGATCGCTGGAACGAGCAGGTCACGGAAGATCAGGCCAAGATAAAAGAGGCCGAAGCCAATCTGGAAAAGGCAAAGCTGGCGCTGGATTCGCAGATCGACGGGGTCAATACCGGAATCGTTCAAGCTCAGGCTCAGTTGGAAAAGGCCCGGTACTTTCTGGACAATACTACGATCTACGCGCCCGAAGATGGTATGATCGTTTCACAACAGGCACGCCCGGGTCTGGTTGTCGGTGATATCCGATTGGGCGCAATCGCCAGCTTTGTGACCAAGGAAAACCCCTATATTCTCGCCACTTACCGGCAGCAGAACCTGAAATTTGTGAAACCCGGGCAACAGGTTGAGGTCGCGCTGGACTTATATCCCGGAGAAATCCTGACCGGCAAAGTCGAGGCAATCTGGTGGGCAACCCGCCAGGGTCAATATCTGCCATCAGGCCGCCTGCCCGGATTTGAACTGCCAAAAATTCCTGGACATATTGCCGTGCAGATTTCGGTCGATATTCCAGATGGCCACGTCTTTCCCGCCGGTGGACATGCCGCGGTGGCAATCTATACCGGCCAGGGCAAAAGCTTTGAGTTCCTGCGGCGCATCAATATCCGCCTCTATTCCTTCGCAAACTTCATCCGACCACTGGACATTTAAGGACACGCTGTATGACACGGGCCAGGCTAAACCGCAGTTTGATGGGCACAGCCCTGTGTGCCGCGCTGCTGGTGGGATGCGCACCTGTCGGTCCTGATTTTGTGCGACCGAACTCTCCGGTCGTGAAGGAATGGATCGAGGTAAACAACCCCTCAGTCGGTCCCAGCGGCCTCACCTCGCGCAGCGCGCCGGTGGCAAAATGGTGGGAGACCTTCAACGACGCCACTTTGAACCGGTTGATCGCCGAAGCCTATGCCCAGAACCTAGCGCTACAGGTGGCCGGTGCACGCGTATTACAGGCCCGCGCACAGCTTGGGATTGCCTTTGGTGAGCTTTACCCCCAATCGCAGGCCATCGGAGCCTCGATCGAGCGGCGCCAGATCAGCGATAATATCGGGCCGATTTCCGATATCAATCGGATCATCCCTCTGGATACCGAATTCTCGACCTCTCAGGTTGGCTTCGACGCCCAATGGGAACTGGATGTGTGGGGGCAGCAACGCCGGGGTGTGCAGGCCGCACGATCCAATCTGGCACTTCAGGTCGCTAATTACGATGACGCTCTGGTCACGCTGACCGGCGATGTAGCAGCGTTATATGTAAGCTTCCGCGCGCTGCAAGAAACTCTGTTCGTGGCACGAGAGAATATCAAACTGCAGCAGGATTCGGTTGATCTGACCCAGCTGCGTTTCAACAACGGCGTCACCACTGAACTGGATGTGCAAGAGGCCACCGCCCTGCTGAACAATACCATGGCGCTGGTGCCGGAAATTGAAAGCGATCTTCAGCAGACCAAGAATGCTTTGGCTGTATTACTGGGAACAACACCCTCGCGCATGGCCGGGTTGCTGGGTAATTCCGGTCGTATCCCTTCGGCCCGATCCAACGTCGCCGTTGGAGTACCAGCGGAATTGCTGCGCCGACGCCCGGATGTACGCGCCGCAGAACTGGCCGCTGCCACACAGTCTGCGCAAGTTGGGATCGCGATTGCTGACCTGTATCCCCAGTTCATCCTGTCCGGTTCGATCGGCCTGCAGGCCTCGGGCAGTCAGGACCTGTTTTCATCCGCCAGCAATACTGGGCTGGCCAGTGCCGGAGTGGTCTGGAATGTGCTGAATTATGGGCGGATCAAGAATAATGTCCGCGCCCAGGACGCAGCTTATCAGGCATTGATCGCCAACTATCAAAACACCGTCCTGACCGCCTATTCCGAGGTCGAAAGTGCTATGGTCGCCTATACGCAATCACGCAAACAGGTGACATTTTACCAAAACAGCGTCACCGCATCGCGCAAAGCTGCCGAGATAGCGGTGAACCAATACCGGGATGGCATCGCCAGCTATTCCCGCGTTCTGAACACGCAAACCGCATTGCTGCGATCACAGGCCAACCTGATCGAAGCCCGCCAGCAGGTTTCGAGCAATCTGGTTGCAGTCTACAAAGGTTTAGGCGGTGGTTGGCAAATCCGGCAAAATCAGGAGTTCCTGCCGGAAACCGTGCTGGCCGAAATGGCCTATCGCACCGATTGGGGAGACCTGCTGCAACAGGCTCCGACCCAAGCGAGCCTGAACTGAGCGCTATTTCGTCAGACCGCGCAAACCGCCCGAAATCAGAATGTTGACCTCGTACAGAATACGCGGCGCGGCCAGTCCTCCGGGGCTGGCCAAATAGTTCGGGCTCCATTCTGGTTCGAATTTCTGCTTGAACGAGCGCAGCCCCTCGAAGTGATAAAACTGTTCGCCATGTTCATAGACAAAGCCGCCAATGCGGTTCCACAGCGATGCCAGTTGCCGGTTTTCGATCCCGGAAAACGGTGCCGCCCCCAGCGAGAACCAGTGGAACCCCTGCTCGGCCCCCCATGACATCATCTCGGCAAACAGCGCGTCCATAACAAAATTTGGGCTATCTGGTTCATACCGCATCAGATCCAGCGACAGTTCTGATTTTTGCCCGCCCTGAAACAGGTTAGCAAACGCGACGATCTCACCTGTTTCGCCATTCCGCAGCACCGCGTGGTCGAAATAGGACAGATAGGTTTCATCAAATCCGCCAAGCGCAAAACCTTTCTCGGCCCCAGCTTTTTGTGCCAGCCAGTCATCCGAAATCTTGCGCAACTCGGGCAGGATCAGGTTTAGTTCCTGTTTTGGAATAATCTCGAAAACATACCCTTCGCGTTCGGCCCGGTTCTTGGCCTGACGGAACCGCTTGCGGGATTTTCCGTCCAGCGAAAAATCTTTCAGCGGCACCCGCGCTACTTCGCCAATTTTCAGGATCGACAGGCCAAGGTCTAGAAAGGTCGGCAGGTATTTGGTGGAAACGCTGTAGAAGGCACAAAGTTTACCCTCACGGTCCGCCATCTCGCGCAGCTGCCATATCAGCTGTTTACCGGCGGTTTCATCCCCTACTGGTTCACCTTTGGTGACCAGTGCGTTGCCGGTATCGGCATAAGCCAGAAAAGCGGTTTCATCCGGCGCGATCAGGAACTGCTTGTCCCCGGTCAGGGAAATCTGGGATTCCGTGTCTTCGCTTTCCATCACCAGACGTTCGACTACTTCGGGGATTTCTGTGCGGACTGGAACAGGAATCTCGCGCCCGAACAGTGAGCTAACGGCAACCACCCCAAGGATGACCGCAACCACAAGGCTGGATCGTAGGAACCGCGAGGCGTCGCCGTTCCAGGCAAACTCCCACCACAGGGCATTTTGATATTCGACATGGGAATAAGCAAACAGACCCACCCAAAAGATCACGGCAAGCAATGCAAGAACGCTGACCAGCCAAGGTATGTTCAACCTGAAGATCGACGCGCCGCTAACCCGATAGAAAGCATCCCGGAACATGGCCAGCAGAACGATGCTACCCACCATGCTGAGCGCTTCGTGCGTATCCAGCCCTTTGGTCAGCGAAGCGACAAAACCGGCCAGCATCAACAGCATGGCCACGACCCAGGCCCGGTAAAGCTTGCGAAACAGCCCCCGTGAGACAAGGATCAGCAAGACCCCTACCGCGCTCCCGGCCAGGTGGGACGCTTCGACAAAGGACAGGGGCAGGAAATCCCGCAGCACACCCAGGTTACCGCTGCTTGCAGGCAACGCGCCGGAGACCAGAAGTATCACACCGGCCACTGCGGCCACGCCTGCGGCCACCATGGGCACGATCGGACGGATCACTCGATAAACCCAAGTGGCTGCACCAGTAATATGTCGCCGGTGGCTCAGCGCTGATGCCACAGCGATTGAAAGCGTGGCGATGAGGAAGGGAAGAAACGTATAAACAAGGCGATACAGCAACAGCGCGGCAATGACATCCGACCGGCCTGACGCGCCAAGTCCCGCGATCATAGTCGCCTCGAAGGCGCCAATTCCACCCGGCGCATGGCTGAGGATACCGACCGCAATCGCGCCAATAAAGATGGTGAAGAAATAGGGGTAGCCGATCCCAAGGTCTGTCGGCAGCAGCACATACAGAACCATCGACGCACCAAAAACATCGCCCAAGGCAGCCAGCGTCAGCAACCCGGCCAGTTTGCCGCCGGGAAGGTTAAATCCAACCCCGCCATAGGCCAGCCTGCGCCCGCCTTTCGACAGCCAGATGAACAGCGTTGCCAGAGCGATCAAAAGGCCCAATCCTATGACCGTCTCGACCGTATCGCTGATTGGCAAAACCTTCGATATCCCGTCGGGATGAAAGGTCAGCAAAGCCCCCAACAGCAAGGTCATGCCAGACCAGAAAGCGATCCACGAGGTCGCAATAACCCCAGCGACGCGCCCCAGATCCAGCCCCAATGATGCGTAGATCCTGTACCTGATCGCCGTGCCCGTGATGTAGGAAAACCCAAGGCAGTTTGACACCGCATAACCACAGGCCCCGGCCATGCCCGCAACCGGCAAAGGGACCTCACCGTCGGCAACGCTCTGGACTGCAAAGACGTCGTATAAAGACAGGGAAACAAAGCTAAAAGCGGTCCAGCACAAGGCGATGAACAACAGCGTCCAAGAGGTGTTCGCCACATCCGTCTGAACGGATGACCATTTCACATGCGCAGACAGTTCATGCAGCACGGTCAGGGCGACCAGCATGACGAATACGGGAATGGCGATTCTGACCAGGGGTCGTTCCAGAAAACCGGATACTCTTTCGGCAAGTCGGATGGCCCAGAGTTCTTTGCCTGTATCCTGATCAGTCATGTGATTTCCCTGTTTCAGGTTCGCAGCTGCCTTTGCGCGGGTGGCGAACGCATCGCAACTTTTACACATATTCCTTGCTGCTCAAAGCACTACAGCAATCAGACGCGGCCTTTCCGAGTAGAAAGAAGCAAGTTGGTTTCAGATCGCGTAATCCCTTCGATCCTGCGGATGCGAAACAGGATTTCATCCAGTTCGGCCAGGGTTTCGGTTCCAATCTCGGCAATCAAGTCCCAACCGCCATTTGTCGAATGGACAGCCCGCACCTGCGGCATGGCAGCAATTTGGGCCATGGTGCGCTCGGTGCCGCGCCCTTCGATTTCCAGCATCATCAACCCTCTGACCGGGCTTTGCGCCACATCCTGCCGTGTCAGAACTGTAAAACCTACAATCTCACCGGATTGCTTCAAACGTTGCAGACGGCTGCGCACTGTTGTGCGTGTGACCCCCAGTGTTTCAGCCAGTTCCGAGAGTGAAGCACGGGCATCCCGGTGCAGAGCGCTGAGAAGCTTGCCATCCAAATCGTCCATTCAATACTTCCGTTATGTCACTTGCGGTTCCATTTTGAGCATTTTGATCCCTATCCGCAAGCCACATTGCTGGAGTAGTAGTACATATGGATACAAACAACGTAATTCTGGTTGGCGCCCCGATGGATTCGGGCAAGCGTCGACAAGGCTGCCGGATGGGCCCCGATGCCTATCGGGTTGCGGGGCTTCAATCAGCTCTTTCCGATCTCGGCCTTCACCTACGGGATCTCGACGATATCACACCTGACATTCCGGATATGTCCGAACATTCGCATCTCTTCGCCCTGCCCGAGTGTGTCGGTTGGACCAAAGCTCTCAGCCGTGTTGCGCAGGATGTCGCCCCACAAGGCCTGCCAATTTTCATGGGCGGCGATCATGCACTTTCGATGGGCACGGTTTTGGGCATGGCACAGCACGCCGAGCGGATCGAACGCCCACTGTTCGTTCTCTGGCTGGACGCGCATAGCGATTTCCACACACCCGAGAGCACCGATAGCGGCAACCTGCACGGGACACCCGTAGCCTATTTCACCGGACAGCCCGGATTTGACGACTTTCCACCGGTTTCATCACCAGTTCCGACCGACCGGGTCGGCATGATCGGTCTGCGCTCGGTCGACCCAGCCGAACGGGCTCGGCTGGAACAGGATCGCGCAATGCTGGCCGATATGCGAAGCATCGACGAAAACGGCATCAAAGCACCGCTGATGGCCTTTCTGGAGCGGGTCCGGGCAGCGGATGGCATCCTTCATGTTTCGCTGGATGTGGATTTCCTTGATCCGTCCATTGCTCCTGCAGTTGGCACAACAGTTCCAGGTGGCGCGACCGAACGCGAGGCTCATCTAGTGATGGAACTGCTGCACGAAAGCGGTCTTGTCTGCTCGCTGGATCTGGTAGAATTGAACCCGTTTCTGGACGAACGCGGCCGCACTGCAAAATTGATGGTGGATCTGGCCGCCTCATTGCTGGGCCGCCGCATCTTTGACCGCCCCACCCGGAGCTTCTGATGCAATCTCTACAAGCCCCACCAGCCGTTGTGATGATCCGGCCCCATGCGTTTGCTTCGAACCCCGAGACACGCGACGACAATGCGTTCCAGACCTTGGCCAACCGCTCGGCAGCGGCCACGTCTGTCCAAGCGCGCGATGAACATGATCAGGCGGTGGCGCTGCTGCGCGATGCGGGTATTAAGGTTCATGTCTTCGACGATTTCGGAGACCTCGACACACCAGACAGCGTATTTCCGAACAACTGGTTCTCGACCCATCCCGGCGGACATGTGGCAATCTATCCGATGTTTGTGCCGTCGCGCAGGCGCGAACGTCGCGCCGACGTCATAGAAATGTTGAAACAGGAGTATCGTGTTCAGGACGTGATCGATTATTCCGGGCTTGAACAGGACAGACTGGCGCTGGAAGGCACCGGAGCGATGGTTCTGGACCACATTGGCCGCGTGGCCTACACGGTCAAATCCAACCGCGCCGACCCCGTTCTGTTGGAGCGTTTCTGCACCCATTTCAACTATGAGCCCATCGCATTCGAGGCGCATGATGCCGCAGGACGTGATGTCTATCACACGAATGTTCTGATGGGCATCGGCTCCAAATACGCGCTGATCTGTCTTGATATGATCGCGGACCCCGAACGCCGCGCGACAGTGAAAGCCAGGCTGGAAGAATCCGGTCGCACGGTCATTGACCTGACGCATGATCAGATCGCTGAATTTGCTGGCAACGCCATCGAACTGAGCGGCCTGAATGGTCCCGTGCTGGCGCTGTCCAGCCGGGCACTTGCCGCCCTGACCCCGGTACAAATCGCTACAATCGAAGCCAGCGCGACACCTCTGCCGCTTTCGATTCCCACCATTGAAACTGCCGGTGGATCCGTGCGCTGCATGATTGCGGGCATCCACCTGTCCCGCCGATAGGAGCCCCTAATGCAACCATCTGAAAAGGCCCTGGTGCCGTTTGTGTCTGTCGACAATATGATGAGACTGGTCCACCATATCGGCGTCGAACGTATGATCACCGATATTGCGGCGCAAATCGAAGCTGATTTCAAACGGTGGGAAAGCTTTGACAAAACACCCCGCATCCCTGCCCACTCGCCGCATGGGGTTATTGAACTGATGCCAACCTCAGACGGTGAGGCCTATGGGTTTAAATACGTCAACGGCCACCCCAAGAATACCTCCGAGGGCCTACAGACCGTTACCGCATTTGGACTGCTGGCAGACGTCTACACAGGCTATCCGACCCTGCTGACCGAAATGACCATGCTGACTGCATTGCGCACCGCAGCAACCTCTGCTCTGGTCGGCAGCTATCTTGCGCCCAAATCGGCCTCGACCATGGCAATGATCGGGAATGGCGCGCAATCCGAATTTCAGTGCCTCGCCTTCAAGGCCATGTGCGGGATTGATACTGTTCGCTTGTACGACACCGACGCGGCTGCCACCGAAAAATGTGCGGCCAACTTGGCGGGCTCTGGCCTCTCGGTCGTGAAATGCAAATCCCCTGAGGACGCCATCGAAGGCGCGCATATCATCACGACCTGCACGGCGGACAAGAAAAATGCCACGATCCTGACCGATAACTTGGTCGGCCCAGGCGTCCACATCAACGCGATCGGCGGCGACTGTCCAGGCAAAACCGAACTGCACAGAGATATCCTGCTACGCTCTGAAATATTCGTCGAATACCCGGAACAAACCCGTATTGAGGGCGAGATTCAGGCCCTTGAAGACGATCATCCCGTCACCGAGTTGTGGCAGGTCATGACGGGACAGGCCGAGGGTCGCAAAGATGATCGTCAGATCACGTTGTTTGACAGCGTAGGCTTCGCGATCGAGGATTTTTCAGCCCTGCGCTACATCCAGTCCGCAGTCCGGGGCACAGATTACTACGAACCCCTGGACATGCTGGCAGACCCTGACGATCCGCGCGATCTGTACGGAATGCTGATGCGAGCGAAATAGAGATACCCTGCCCCCAACGCGCCAGCCGGGGGCAGATATCACCAAAGATTGACTTCGCCAGATGCCAATTACCCAGCCAGCGAAGGCAGGTACAGAACGATGCCCGGAAAGGCGACCAGCAGCGCAATCGTCACGGCGTCGGCGATGAAAAACGGCGTCACGCCCTTGAACACGTCCTGAACGCTCAGATCAGGGCGGACGCCGGCAACGACAAAGCAATTCAAACCGATCGGTGGCGTGATCAGGCAGAACTCGGCCATTTTCACCACCAAAATACCAAACCAGATGGCGCACATCGGACCGGACATCCCAAACGTACTTTCCGCAGCGGTGACGGCCTCGCCCCCGTTCAGCGCCATAACTGCCGGATAGACAACCGGCAGAGTCAGCAACAGCATCCCGATGGCATCCATGAACATGCCGAGCACCGCATAGGCCAGCAGGATGCAGATCAGGATCAGCATGGGTGACATCGTCAGCGATGTGATCCAATCGGAAAACGCGTTCGGCAAATCGGCGAATCCCAGGAACCTTACATAGATCAGCACACCCCAGATGATCGAAAAGATCATTGCGGTCAATTTGGCTGTCTCGAGAAGTGCGGATTTCAACTCTGCCCATCTCATGCCGTGGAACAAGGCGAAACAGAATACGATGAAGGCACCTATTGCCCCGCCCTCGGTTGGTGTGCCCCAGGCTTTCTCACCAAAGGGGTTATAGACAAAACAGATGATGATCAGGATCACCGCCACAATCGGCAGAGCGCCAGGCAGAGCGGCAAAACGCTGTTTCCAGGTAAAGCCAGTGACCGGTGGGCCGACATTCTTGAACACCACCGCGATACCGACGATCAGCAACCCGTAAATAACCGCCGAAAAGGCCCCCGGTATGAACCCGGCGAGCAACAGCTTGCCCACATCCTGCTCTACGATGATCGCATAAATCACAAGGATCGCAGAAGGTGGGATCAGTGAGGCCAAAGTGCCACCTGCAGCGACTACGCCCGCCGCAAATTGTTTGTTGTACCCTACCTTCAGCATTTCCGGGATCGCGATCCGGGCAAATACCGCAGATGTCGCGACCGATGCCCCCGAGACTGCAGCAAACCCAGCGGTGGCGAACACGGTTGCGACCGCAAGCCCACCCGGAACCCAGGCCACCCAGCGCTTGGCCGCCTCGAACAGCGCGCGCGTCAGGCCTGCGTAATAGGCAAGATAGCCGATCAGGATAAAGGTCGGAATCAGGCTGAGCGTATGGGCTGCAACCTTGGAATGCGGCACTTGCCCTGCGGTTTTTACCGCAACGGTCAGCGCCTTGCCAAATCGGTCAGGATCATATCCGAATTTGGCCCAGAATATCCAAACCAGACCGATCAGCCCCGCCAACGCCGCGGCAAAAGCCACACGCATTCCGGTGATAACCAGAACCAGCAGACCACCGGTGACCCAGAGGCCAATCTCAATCGAGTCCATATGCTAGTCCTGTCCTTCGAATTGTTCGGCTTCAGCGGCAGCCTGCGCAGCAGCGTCCTGTATCATCGGCACCGCAACTGGGTTTTGTAGGCCCAGCACAAAGGCCCGTCCATAACCCCAGATTTGCAGCACAAGCCGCAAGCAAAGTACCGAAAACGCAATAGGTGCCAGTAACTTGGCAGGCCAGAGCGGGATGCCAATGTCGATCGAGCTGTCCCGGCTCCACAGAGGTGCGCCAAAGTCGAATGATCTGTCGAAATGGGACCAGCTGCCCCAGACCAATGCCAACATGAGCACCAGGATGAGAACGACCGAAATCAACTCGAACAGCCACAAAGCCCGTCCGTGTAGCCGCGAAATGACAATATCCATCCGGATATGGCCCCCATCGCGTTGTACGTAAGAGATACCTAGAAACGCAATCAAAGGCATGGCTTGCTCGATCCAATCGACATAGCCCGGCAATGGCGCGTTATAGGCGTTGCGCCCGCTCACCGAGACAACTGCCAGCACCATTAACCCGAACACGGCAATTCCGCTGATCAGTGCAAGCGTACGCTCGGCCCTTAACAGCAGCTGGTCCAGCCTGCTCAGACGGCTATCATCCGCAAGCACCGTCGCCTGTCCTGCCATTCCGCTGGCCCTTTCTGTATTGGAATCAGTGTCCGGGTACCGCGCTGGGTACCCGGAACGCGTGATCAGTTCCCGCCACGCTGTTGTTTCAGCGTCAGTTGAACAAGATCATATAGATCCTGCGCAGGCAGACCCTGCGCGGACATGTCAGCGATCCATTGCTCGCGGATCGGATCAGCAGCCTTGGTGCGGAATTCCTCCAGCACGGCCTCGTCGATCTGAACTTTCTGCACGCCTTTTTCGGTCAACACACCATCCCACTGCTCCAGCAGACCGCCGTAATTGGCGAGATAATGGGCAATGGCCTCGTCGACAGAACTGTTAAGCGCTTCACGATGTTCTGCAGGCAGCGCTTCGTAGGCGTCGATATTGACCACAACCGGACAGTTTACAGTGCCGGGGTTCAGGTTGGCCGTCCACCAGTCGGCTTCGTTGATGGTGCCGAAAGACAAATGTGCGTGCTGAGCAAAGGCCACTGTATCAACAACACCGGATTCCATCGCATTAAACGCCTCGGTCGCGGGCACCGATGTTGGAACACCGCCAACGGCCTCAAACGCCTTACCCAGCCCGCCGGTCGCACGTACACGCATGCCGTCAAAATCGGCAAGCGTTGAGCGCGGATCACCGGTTCCAACGATATTATACTGGGGCATTGGCGACGTCATGATGATCCGGGCATTCCACTGAGCCATCTCATCCTTAACGGCGGGATGATCATATACAGCGTGGCTGACGGCCACCTCTTCTTCCAAATTGTTCACACCCAGGAACGGCAGTTCAAGTACAGTGATCGCCCGATTTTTGTCGCGGTGATAGCCTGCGCAGAACTGCGCCATTTCGAATGCACCGATCTCAATCCCGTCCAGATTCTCCTTCGGCTTTGACAGCCCACCATAGCTGACATTGATCGTGAATTCGCCACCGGTTTTTTCGCTGACCAGTTCAGCCAGTTTCTCGACATGTTCGGTAAAGGCCCGGCGTTTGCCCCAGACCGATGCATTCCATTCTGTTGCTGCAGCTTCGGTAACGAATGCAACAGTCAGGGCGGCGACGGCGGCACTGCTCAACATTTTAGTCATAGTGATTTCTCCCATTGATGCGTCCCCTTTTTTGGGTCGCTTGCGCGTAAAGCTAGCGCCAACATCGATATGTGCCAACCCCTGCCAGACCACCCACCAAAATCTGCAATCCGCCCGCCAGCGCTAACAATCATAAGGTGTATATGAAATGTGTAAATTTCACGGGCGAGCACTTTGAAAACAGTTGAAATGTGGTTAACATCTATATTGCTGTTTTAAATATGTTTTTTTACTTTCTTACGATTTCCTTTACAAATCCCCCAGAGGGAATGAAATTTATTAACAAATAAACCCTGCTATTTCTGTAATTTATTTCATTGTTTTCTGATCTCCGTATTATCCTGCATCGGGAGGAAACAGGTCGACATTGCCTGTTCAGCGGGCAAGATTGTCCCAGTGAATTTAAGTCCAGAGGGAGGAACCTCAGAATGACAACCGCTGCTCAGGCAGATGCCAAAGTTTATCCGCCATCCGCAGAAATTTCAGCGCGTGCGCATGTCGATGCCAAGAAATACGGCGAAATGTACACGGCTTCTATAAACGACCCCGTTGCATTCTGGGGCGAACAAGGCAAACGCGTTGACTGGATCAAACCCTATACACAAGTGAAAGACGTCAGCTATGATTTGGGCTCGGTCGGGATCAACTGGTATGCGGATGGCACTCTGAACGTTTCAGCCAACTGCCTGGATCGTCATCTGAATACACGCGGCGATCAGACTGCGATCATCTGGGAACCTGATGACCCGAATGAACCCGCCCAACACATCACCTATGCCGAACTGCACCGCCGTACCTGCCGGATGGCAAATATCCTGGTTTCCATGGGCGTGCGCAAAGGCGACCGTGTGGTCATTTATCTTCCGATGATCCCCGAGGCTGCATATGCCATGCTGGCGTGCGCACGTATCGGCGCAATCCACTCTATTGTTTTTGCAGGGTTTTCCCCCGATGCCCTGGCTGCACGCGTCAACGGATGCGACGCCAAGGTTCTGATTACAGCTGATGAGGCCCCTCGCGGCGGCCGTAAGACACCGTTGAAGTCAAACGCAGACGCGGCCCTGCTGCACTGCAAGGACACGGTGAAATGCTTGGTTGTCAAGCGTACCAACGGCCAGACCACATGGATCGACGGGCGCGACTACGACTATAACGAGATGGCGCTCGAGGCGGATGACTATTGCGCGCCTGCGGAAATGGACGCCGAAGACCCTCTGTTCATTCTGTATACCTCCGGTTCGACCGGTCAGCCGAAGGGTGTCGTGCACACGACCGGCGGATATCTGGTCTATGCGGCAATGACGCATGAGATCACCTTCGATTACCATGAAGGCGACGTCTATTGGTGTACCGCCGATGTCGGCTGGGTGACCGGCCACAGCTATATCGTCTATGGCCCGCTGGCCAATGGCGCGACCACGCTGATGTTCGAAGGTGTTCCGACCTATCCGGATGCATCCCGCTTTTGGCAGGTCTGTGAAAAGCACAAGGTCAATCAATTCTACACGGCCCCTACCGCTTTGCGCGCCCTGATGGGGCAAGGCAATGAATGGGTCGAGAAATGCGATCTGAGCGATCTGCGCACGCTGGGCACTGTGGGTGAGCCGATCAACCCGGAAGCGTGGAACTGGTACAATGACGTTGTCGGCGGAGGACGCTGCCCGATTGTCGACACTTGGTGGCAAACCGAAACCGGTGGTCACCTGATGACTCCCCTGCCCGGCGCCCACGCAATGAAGCCCGGCTCGGCTATGAAGCCTTTCTTTGGTATTCAGCCCGTTGTTCTTGACCCGCAATCGGGGGTCGAGATCGAAGGCAACGGAGTCGAAGGCGTGCTGTGCATCAAGGACAGCTGGCCGGGTCAGATGCGTACGGTCTGGGGCGATCATGAACGGTTCGAGAAGACTTATTTCTCGGACTACAAAGGCTACTACTTCACCGGTGACGGCTGCCGCCGGGACGACGATGGCGATTACTGGATCACCGGACGTGTGGACGATGTGATCAACGTCTCGGGGCACCGCATGGGTACGGCCGAGGTTGAAAGCGCTCTGGTGGCACATGCTGCCGTGGCCGAGGCCGCGGTTGTGGGCTATCCCCATGATATCAAAGGGCAAGGCATCTATTGCTATGTCACCTTGATGAATGATCGCGAACCCTCGGACGAGCTTGTGAAAGAGCTGCGCACCTGGGTTCGGACCGAGATCGGACCGATTGCCAGCCCGGATGTGATCCAATGGGCTCCTAGCCTGCCAAAAACCCGCTCGGGCAAGATCATGCGCCGTATCCTGCGTAAGATCGCCGAGAATGATTTTGGATCGCTCGGTGACACATCGACCCTGGCTGATCCGTCCGTGGTCGACAACCTGATCGAAAACCGCGCAAGCAAGTGAGGATGTGATGGACGCTGCCACGATCACTACACCCACCGTACTGATCCTTCTCGGCCCCCCGGGCGCCGGGAAGGGTACACAGGCCCGTATGCTCGAAGACAAGTTCGGGCTTGTCCAACTCAGCACGGGTGACCTGTTACGGGCGGCAGTTGCCGCAGGAACCGAAGCCGGAAAAGCCGCCAAAGCTGTCATGGAGGCGGGTGATCTGGTCAGTGACGATATCGTAATTGCAATCCTGCGGGATCGTCTGGCCGAACCGGACTGCGCCAAGGGCGTCATTCTGGACGGCTTCCCCCGCACCACGGTTCAGGCACAGGCGCTGGACGCGCTGCTGTCAGAGACCGGTCAGAAGATCAACGCAGCCATCAGTCTTGAGGTTGAAGACGCTGAAATGGTGATCCGTATTTCCGGCCGTTACACATGTGCCGGATGTGGCGAAGGGTTCCATGATCGGTTCAAAACGCCCGCAGTCGAAGGCAAATGCGACAAATGCGGCAAGACCGAGTTCAAGCGCCGCGCAGATGACAATGCTGAAACCGTCGCCTCACGGCTGGCTGCCTATCACGCGCAGACCGCGCCGCTGATCACTTATTACCAAGACCACGGCGTTCTGAAAGGTCTGAACGCAATGGGCAACATCGAAGACATCGCCGGCAATCTGGAACGGATCGTCAGCGACACAATGAACTAGGGGAATATGGCCCGCCCTCAATAAGGGCCGAATTCCTAAAGGAAAACTTCAAAGGACCCGCTCTGGCGGACCAGAGAAGTCTTGCCTGATGCCACCTGGCATCAAGCATATCGAAAAGTGGCCCCGCGCGCTGGAGGGTTAGGACAACGGGCCGCTCAAAGAGAAAGCGAAGGAGGAACCCGCGATGGCGGATCAATCAACACACTCCGCGCAGACTGCCGAAGCCGATAAGGGCTATTGGCAGGCCAACCTGCGTCTTATCTACATCAGCCTGGTGATCTGGGCGCTGGTGTCGTTTGGATTCGGCATTTTGCTGCGTCCACTTCTGTCCGGCATTTCCGTCGGCGGAACCGATCTCGGCTTTTGGTTCGCGCAACAGGGATCCATCTTGGTCTTTCTGCTGCTGATCTTCAACTACGCCTGGCGGATGAACAAGCTAGACGCTGAATACGGCGTTGAGGAGGAGTAAGGCCCTATGGACCAGTTTACCATCAACCTGCTGTTTGTGGGCGCGTCCTTTGCGCTTTACATCGGCATCGCGATCTGGGCCCGTGCTGGGTCCACATCAGAATTTTACGCCGCCGGTCGCGGCGTTCACCCGGTCACCAACGGTATGGCGACAGCGGCAGACTGGATGTCTGCGGCCTCGTTCATCTCGATGGCGGGCCTCATCGCCTTTACTGGTTATGACAACTCGTCCTTCCTGATGGGTTGGACCGGTGGTTATGTGCTGCTGGCGCTGCTTCTTGCACCTTACCTGCGTAAGTTCGGCAAGTTCACCGTGTCAGAGTTCATCGGCGACCGCTTTTACAGCCAGACCGCGCGTATCGTGGCGGTGATCTGTCTGATCGTAGCGTCTGTGACCTACGTGATCGGCCAGATGACCGGCGTTGGCGTAGCTTTTGGCCGCTTCCTTGAAGTGTCAAACACCACCGGGTTGTTAATTGGTGCAGCCGTTGTGTTCGCCTACGCGGTGTTTGGGGGGATGAAGGGCGTGACCTACACACAGGTCGCTCAGTACTGCGTGCTGATCACCGCCTACACAATCCCAGCCATCTTTATTTCCCTGCAACTGACTGGCAATCCGGTTCCGGCTCTGGGTCTGTTTGGTGATACCGCCAGCGGTGAACCGCTGCTGACCAAGCTGGATGCGATCGTGACCGAGTTGGGCTTTAACGAATACACCGCCCACCACTCGGACACGCTGAACATGGTGCTGTTCACGCTGTCGCTGATGATCGGTACGGCCGGTCTGCCGCACGTTATCATGCGTTTCTTCACCGTGCCGAAAGTGGCTGATGCCCGCTGGTCTGCCGGTTGGGCGCTGGTGTTCATCGCACTGCTGTACCTGACCGCCCCTGCGGTTGGCGCAATGGCCCGTCTAAACATCAGTGACATGATGTGGCCAAATGGCGGCATCGAAGGTGGCGCCGTATCCGTCGAAGATATCGACAACGACGCCCGTTATGACTGGATGGCCACATGGAAGAAAACCGGCCTGCTGGACTGGGAAGACAAGAACGGCGACGGCAAGATCCAGTACTATAACGACAAGAATGCCGACATGCAGGCGCTTGCGGAAGAGAAGGGCTGGGTCGGAAACGAGCTGACCAAGTTCAACCGTGACATCCTGGTTCTGGCCAACCCCGAGATTGCCAACCTGCCGGGTTGGGTGATCGGTCTGGTCGCTGCCGGTGGTCTTGCGGCTGCTCTGTCGACCGCTGCGGGCCTGTTGCTGGCGATCTCGTCCGCGGTGTCACACGACCTGATCAAAGGCGCGATCAACCCGCAGATTTCGGAAAAATCCGAGCTTCTGTCGGCGCGGATCGCAATGGGCGTGGCCATTGTTGTGGCGACATATCTGGGCCTGAACCCTCCGGGTTTTGCAGCGCAGACCGTTGCCCTGGCGTTTGGTCTGGCAGCTGCCTCGATCTTCCCGGCGCTGATGATGGGGATCTTCTCGACCCGCATCAACAACACCGGTGCAGTTGCTGGTATGCTGGCTGGTCTGACTGTGACACTGGTCTACATCTTCCTGCACAAGGGCTGGTTGTTCATTCCGGATACCAACTCGTTCACGGATGCTGATCCTCTGTTGGGTACGATCAAGTCGACTTCGTTCGGTGCGATCGGTGCATTGGTCAACTTCACTGTCGCCTATGTGGTGGCTGGCATGACCAAGGAAACCCCGCAAGAGATCAAGGATCTGGTCGAAAGCGTCCGCATTCCCCGTGGCGCGGGTGCCGCTCAGGATCACTGAGTAGAGATGCGGCCCCTGAGCACCTTGCCAAAGGCCGTGTCTTTCGACTGACTACTCCCGCCCGGCATTCCACCGGGCGGGATTTTTCGAATAGAAACCGAGGAGTATCCGATGCCCCTTCCCCAAGCCGAGATCACGCGGTTTCTGAAATCCGTTCACCCTTACGACGCCCTGCCCGCCGATGATCTGGCAACGCTGTCTGATCAGATCGAAGTTTGGGAGGTCGAAGAAGGATCCCCGGTGTATCAACTGGGCGCGCCCCTGCCCGGCGTATTCGTGATTTACGAAGGACAGGTTGAAATCACTGACAGGAACGGTGCGATTGTCTCTCATCTGGGGTTGCGGAATTCTTTCGGGGAACGCGGTTTACTGAAAGACGGTAAAGCCGCGACCAAAGCGCAGGCACACGCAAACTCGGTTTTTTTTGTGATTCCGCCCAACCTGATCCGAGACCTCATTGACGAACATGAAATCGTCGCCAAATTCTTTGATCGGACCCGCACGGAACGCTCCAGCCCCCAAAGCCTTGCAACCAGCGCTATCGACGTTCTGATGGCACATAACCCCGCAACCTGCCCCCCTAATACCACCGTTCGCGAAGCGGCGCAGATGATGAGGGACAAACATATTTCCTCTCTCTGCATCACCGAGGGGGACATTCTTTTGGGGATCGCCACCTTACGAGATATCTCGGGCAAATACGTTGCCGATGGGATGTCTGTGGATACGCCTGTCTCGGCAATAATGACGGCAAACCCGGTGACGCTGTCGCCGTCTGATATCGGATCGGATGTTCTTCACATCATGATGGAGCGCGGCATCGGCCATATTCCGGTATCCGAGGCTGGGCGTCTGGTCGGAATTGTCACCCAGACAGACCTGACCCACTATCAGGCGGTCAATTCCGCCGAGTTGGTGCGCCGGATAGCAACTGCGCAAACCGCGCAGCAGATGGCAGAAGTGACCGAAGAGATTCCCCGGCTTCTGGTCCAGCTTGTCGCTGCCGGAAATCGCCACGAGATCGTTACACGCCTGATTACCGATATCGCCGACACAGCCACCAGACGTTTGCTGGCAATGGCGGAAAAACAGCTTGGACCACCACCTGTGCCTTACCTATGGCTGGCCTGCGGATCGCAGGGACGACAGGAACAAACCGGGGTGTCGGATCAGGACAACTGCTTGATGCTGGATGACAAAGTAACCGATGACGACATGTCATATTTCCAGACACTGGCAAAAATCGTGTCGGACGGGCTGGATAAATGTGGGTACTTTTATTGCCCGGGCGACATGATGGCGACAAATCCACGCTGGTGCCAACCGGTAAGTGTCTGGCGTGATTATTTTCGCGGGTGGATCGCCAAACCAAACCCCGAGGCGCAGATGCTGGCCTCGGTCATGTTCGACCTGCGCCCCATTGGCGGCGCATTTCACCTGTTCGATGACCTGCAGTCCGAAACGCTGGCCGCGGCCCAAGCGAATTCAATCTTTGTGGCGCATATGATCTCGAACTCGCTAAAGCACACGCCGCCGCTGGGCCTGTTACGCGGGTTTGCCACGGTACGCTCGGGCGAACATCGCAACACGCTGGATCTAAAGCATAATGGCGTTGTGCCTGTGGTTGACCTGGCCCGGATATACAGCCTTCAGGGGCAACTGTCCCAGGCCAATACACGTGCCCGCCTGAAAGCAGCTGGGGCGGCAGGCGTCCTCAGCCCCTCAGGTACCCGCGACCTGCTGGACGCTTACGATCTGATCGCCGAAACGCGGCTGGACCATCAGGCCCGTCTGGTGAAAGGCAACAAGAAGCCGGACAATTTCCTTCCCCCTTCCGATCTTTCGGACTTTGAGCGAAGTCATCTGCGAGATGCCTTTGTCGTGGTAAAAACAATGCAATCGGCGGTCGGCCACGGTAAAGGAATGCTGGGCTAAACCCTCAGGAACCTTGGAGAGTATTCATGTTCTTAGAACTGATCGGCACGATATTTGCAGGCGTCGCCCTAGCCGGCATCGTGATGGTGATCAACAAACTGACGGGTGGACGCCTGCCTCGTTGGTCCGCACCAGTCGCGGCGGGCATTGGCATGATCGGGATGACGATCAACAGCGAGTATTCATGGTTTGACCGCACGCGCGATACGCTTCCAGATGGTCTGATCATCATTCAAGAGGTCGAAAGCCGCGCTTTGTACCGTCCCTGGACCTATGCGATGCCCTTTGTTGATCGTTTTGCCGCAATCGACACCCTATCTGTGCGCACCAATGACCAAGTGCCTGAGCAGCGCCTCGTTGAACTGTATTTCTTTGGTCGTTGGGCACCGGTTTCAAAATTGCCGGTCGCTGTGGATTGCGACAAGAACCAACGCGCCAATCTGGCGGATGGGGCAGAGTTTGGTGACAACGGCCAGTTGCTGAACGCCGATTGGGTAACAGGCTCTACGAACGATCCGATCATCGAGGCCACTTGCGGAGTGTAACATGCTGACCCGATTAAGCCTGCGCCTGCGGATTTTCCTCTTCTTCTGCCTGCTGGCGGTCGGCGGGGTTGCCGTCAGCTCGGTTGCGCTTTGGGTCAGCTACAGGCGAGCGGCGGATCCGGCCCTTTTCGACGCGTTCATCTTTGCAGAGATCGTCATCGGGTTCGGTCTGCTGGCCCTGATCGCCGCTGTCTGGCTATTGTTCGACGATAATGTCGCCAAGCCGATCGAAAGGCTTTCCGCTGAACTGCGCGCACGAGCGCATGCCGGTGTCAGCCGCGACCTCGATCTGCAAGCCGCGCGGTATCTTGGCGACCTGGCCCCTGCGGCTGCCGGTCTGGCCAACCAACTGTCCGACAAGACCATGGGCGTGGCAGAGGCTGTCGCTGCTGAAACCGAGCATCTGGCTGTGGAACAGCAAAGGCTTAGGGCGCTTTTGACTGAAATTCCTGTAGCCATATTGCTGGCTAGCCCCTCTCACAGGCTCGTTTTGTATGACGGACAGGCGGCCGAGGTACTGGCACAGATTTCGCATCCACGCCTGAATGCGCCACTGTTCGATTACTTCCAGCCAGACGCGCTGCAGAAAGCCTATGCCAAACTGGCCAAGACCGGGATGGAGGCATCCTGTTCGCTGACCAGCATTGATGGGGCGCAGACCTATTCAGCCCGCATGAAACCGCTGGGGGAAACTTCCGGCTATATGCTAATCCTAGATGACAGCGCCGCCAATATAGCGCCTGAGGCTGCCAGACCTCTGGTCTATGACTTTGGTTTGCTGAACACATCCACCGACCAATCATTCGAGACATTGCCTCTGCGCGAGCTTTGTTTTGTTGTCTTCGACACCGAAACCACAGGCCTGCTGCCGCACAAAGACGAGATCGTCCAGATCGGCGCAGTCCGTGTGGTAAATGGACGGATGGTCGAAGGCGAAAGGTTGGATATGCTGGTGAACCCGGTCATGCCGATCCCTGCCGCCTCGACCAAGGTTCACAAGATCACGGATCGAATGGTCGAAGGCGCGCCGGAAATCGCCGAAGCCGGGCGTATCTTTCACGAATTCGCGCGAAATGCTGTAATCGTGGCTCATAATGCACCTTTTGATATGGCGTTTCTACGACGCCACGCCGACCGTATGAAAGTTGAGTGGACGCATCCCGTACTGGATACGGTCCTGCTATCAGCGGTCCTGTTCGGCGCCAGCGACACGCACACTTTGGACGCGCTGTGCGAACGGCTGGACATTACAATTCCGCATGAGCTGCGCCATACGGCATTGGGTGATGCAGTTGCCACCGCCGAGGCGCTGGTTCGGATGCTTCCGATGCTGCAAGCGCGCGGGATGAATACGTTTGGCGAGGTCATCGAAGCAACCCGCCGGCACGGTCGTCTGCTTGAGGACCTGAACTGAGGGCGAAATATGCACCTCAGGCGCAGCTTTTCATGGACAATCCCGACTTGCCGTGGCACCTGAGGCGCGGCCACAGAATGAGCGTGAGATGACGGACCGCACCTTCACCCCAACCCCGGACAACAGCACCGCGTTTCGCGAGGCATTGGGGTGTTTTGGAACCGGGGTCACGGTCGTCACCACCGAAACAGCGCTGGGGCCCCGCGCAATCACGGTCAATTCGTTTTCCTCGGTCTCGCTGACGCCCCCGCTGGTGCTGTGGTGCCTGGCGAAGGATTCAAACCGGTTCGACGCTTTCAAAGACTGCGATCACTATTCGATCCATGTGATGGCTGAGGAACAGCAGGAACAGGCCCTAAAATTCGCGCGCGAGGGTGCGGATTTTTCACATGCCAACTGGGCCGCAGATCACCGTGGCCGCCCTCGTCTGGCGGATTGTCTGGCGCGGTTCGACTGCCAGCTTCATGCCCGGCACGAGGCAGGGGATCATCTGATCATCGTGGGTGAGGTCGAACATGCCATGTACCGCACCGGCAAAGGCCTGATCTTCAAACGCGGTCAATTCGGTGGGTTTGCCGATCTTCTTTAAGCCCTATTCGTCCAGCGATCCGTGGACGGCCAGCGCCTCAAGCTGGGTTTCCTGCGGTGTGATGATGCGAAACGCCTCAAGCACCCCGGTTTCAGACAGCTCACGGGCGACCGTCAGCAGAGTATTGGCGGCGTGATCATCGCATAGCTCTGCCATATGCGCGATCTCTTCCTGCGCAACACCCAGGGCGGCCTCGACCGATGGGGCTCCGTAGAATTGCACGAAATGTTCCGCCAAATTCCGGGCAATCTGGTCGATCTCGGCCTGTTCAACCTGCGTCACCGCTACAAAGGTCACCCGGCCGAATGTCTCAACCCCCAACCAACCATTCGCAAAGGCCTGGCGGGCTTTACCCTCCAAATCGCCTTCGCCCCAATTCGAAAACTCGAACCCGCCGGAAATGCACCACTCACCCGTTCTCGCCGGAGAATGAAACACATTCATGTCGCTTTCATCGAAATGGATCGCACGGGCCAATTTCATTATCCGTTCTCCAGTAAGTTAGTCAGCGGGTGCAGGCGGGTGTCCGCACCATTGCGGATAAGCATGCCAAACCGTTCATCAGTGCCCAAAAAGACCCCGATCTCGCCATAGGGTTCGCCAACACCACGCAGCAGGCCCAACCATTCGCTGTGCAACGGCGCGTTTCCGTCTTCTTGCCAGCGGTTGAGCCATGTCAGCATATGGCGCGACCAGCTTTCAATCAGTTGGACAGGCTGGACCTCGGCACACCCTTCATCATAGAGCGCTGTGATATCCGGGGTCTGGCCTGGCGCAGTGCTGGTCTGTAGCAAGGCCAGCTCCCAGCCGACAATCAACCAGTCGGGCTCAATCTGAGGGTCTGAAGTCGACGCAGCAACCTGAAACTTGCCGCAGGTCGCACCATTCACACAGATAGGGCCGCCCCAGTCCAGATGAACGGCAACCTCGGGCGGGGCCAGAGCGCCCAGCGCATTCTGAAACCCAACTCCGCAAAGCGGCAACATCACCATGGCGTCCTGCAACGGAACCTCAGGTGCAAATACAATGGCAACGCGCAAATGGTTGGCCTGAATGTTGTAGACCACCGTTCCGGCATCACAGCCCAGCGCTGCCATCGCCTGGGCGCGTTCGAACGGGTCTTCCCCGCCCTGAACGCCATGTCCAGTTAGCAACGGAGGAAAGACCGGCAGGGTCATGCATTGCCCTTGGTGATCATGTCGCGGGCAATCTTGCGGAAAGCTTCGGCCTGTGCGCTGTCCGGCTTGCTGACAACGATGGGCGCGCCCCCATCCGCCGCAACCCGGATATCCAGATGCAGCGGAATCTCACCAAGCAGCGGAATGCCCAGCGCCTCGGCCTCAGCGGCGACGCCGCCATGGCCGAACACGTGCTCCTCATGACCGCAATTCGAACAGATATGGGTCGACATATTCTCGATCATTCCAATAATCGGCGTCTTGAGCTGATTGAACATATCGATCCCTTTGCGCGCGTCGATCAGGGCCACGTCCTGCGGGGTCGACACCACGATGGCCCCGTCCACCTTGAACTTCTGACTGAGCGTCAGTTGCACATCGCCGGTGCCCGGCGGTAGGTCGACAATCAATACATCCAATGCTCCCCACTGAACCTGCCCCATCATCTGCTGAAGCGCGCCCATCAGCATCGGACCACGCCAGACGACCGCCTGACCTTCGTTGGTCATCAGTCCCATCGACATCATCGTGACGCCATGATTGCGCAGGGGCAGGATCGTTTTGCCATCCGGGCTGGCCGGGCGGCCAGAGACACCCAGCATCCGAGGCTGTGAAGGGCCATAGACATCAGCATCCAACAACCCGACACGCCGCCCTTCTGCAGCCAAAGCACAAGCCAGATTTGCGGATACGGTGGATTTACCGACTCCGCCCTTACCGGATGCAACGGCGATGATCCGATCGACACCCGGAACGGCCTGCGGACCTGTCTGAGACGGTTTCGGCTTGGGCTTCAGTTCAGGCGGGGCCTTTTCGGAATGCGCAGTCATCATGGCGGAAACCTTGTCGACCCCCTCCACCAACTGCGCAGCCTGCTCGGCGGCGGCGCGCACCGGCTCCATCCGCTCTGCCTGTTTCGGATCAATCTCAAGCACAAAGCGCACTGTATCGCCATCGACATTCAACGCGCGGACAACTCCGGCGCTGACGATATCCTGGCCTGAAACCGGATCGGTGATTTTCTTCAGGTTCGCCAGAACCGCGTCACGAACACTCATGCCATTACCCTTTTGGTTTGCCCGGTCGTTGGGATACGTTTCATTGCATGTGTCTCCGTCTTTTTTTCGTTCATTTGACGCATTCGGGCGCAGGCCGATAAGCTGCCTTTATGCGGGTTACCTTCTTTTGCCTGAGCTTGCTGCTCTCTGCTACCCCCTCTTGGTCGCAAGAGGCGCTGGGGCTTGCCGCCCCGGATGAGGTTACAGACTCTGGTCTGTTGCAACATATTCTTCCGCGTTTTTCTCTCAAGACCGGGATACGCGTCGTTGCAGACGATTCCGGCGCTATGGCTTTGGGCGGTTCACCGCCAGGTGATCCGGTATTCGAGCGTCATGGCGTCACCTATCACCTGCGCATTGTGGACGACCCAAGGCAGATTCGGTTTCGGGAGTGGCTGCTTTCTGACATCGGCAAACGCACCGTTGAAAGCTTTAGCCCCGATAGCGGCCCGTCCTATTCGGCCAGTTTCACTGTCGAAGCCGCAACAGAGGGTCCGAAGATCGAAGGCGACGCTGTCCTGGGTGCGGAATTGTCGATGACCCATTGCGGGCGGTGCCATGTGATCGGTCCAGAGAACCGAATGAACGGGCTTGGCTCCACCCCCTCTTTCGCCGTGCTGCGGGCTATGCCGGACTGGTCCGAACGGTTCGAGGCCTTCTTTGCCCTGAACCCTCATCCCGCTTTCACGCAGATTGAGGACATAACCCCACCCTTCGATCCTCTGCGTCCCCCTCCAATCCACCCGGTCGAGATGACACTAGAGGAGTTAGAGGCCATTCTGGCCTTTGTCTCGGCCATCAAGGCAGCAGATCTGGGCGCGCCGCTACAGCTTCAATGATCCTTTCTTTTCGAGAAATAGTCCTCGGTCGTGACGACTTTGGGTTTCGGGTTTGACTGAAACGGGTTGTCCTTGTGTTGGAACTGTGCGTTCACGCGACAGTTGTCACACATCTGGATCATGCGCGCCTGCTCGGATGTCGCAAACATCGGATGCGTACCAGACAACTTTTCCATGATACGTTCGACGGTCGATTTGACACCAAAGAGAGCACCGCATTCCACACATGCAAAAGGATCTTCTTCGTTCAACACGTCCTGAGACAGGGCCGCATCACTTAAATCCAGTTGCGGAACCAGAGTTATTGCATTCTCGGGACAGATTGTCCGGCACAGACCACATTGCAGACAGGCATCCTGTTGAAAGTTCAGCTGCGGCATATCCGGGTTGTCGGCCAAAGCGCCTGACGGACAAAGGGACACGCAGCTGAGGCACAATGTACAGGCGTCCGTATCCACCGCGATGGCCCCATAGGGTGCATTCTCGGGCAAGGGCAACGGGGCTGCGGCCTGCGGGTTCAGCGCCTGTGCGGCCAGTCGCGTAATCTGCCTGCGATTTCCCAGCGGCAGAACCGGGTCGGCCAAGGGGGGCGGCACCTCCTGCGCATATAGCAGGTCGGACAGCGCATCGGGATCAGCCTCATCGATCAGTGCCAGACCGCCCGCGCCAGCGATCGCCTGCGCCAGCGCCAGTTCGCGGTCCAAGGCATCCCTTTCGGTTGTTGGGGCCAGCAGCACATCAACCCGCGCAAACCCATGTGCCAGCGCGGCCAGCATCTCGGCATGGCCAAAGCCCGAGATCACGTTCAGTTCTAGCGGGATCACATCCGCTGGAATCCCGCGTCCGAAACGGGCGGACAGACGGATCATTTCGGCCCCATGCGCGTCATGCACCAACAGTCGGGGGGCTTGCCCGCCTGCACGCCGGTAGGTTCGCGACAGAATGTGCATCCGTGACAGCAGCGCAGAAACGGGCGGATCCTCGTATGTGATCGCAGTCGAAGGGCACACCGCCGCGCATTCTCCACATCCCGCGCAAACCATAGGGTCGATGGCTACATGTTCGCCCGCAGGGGTGATCGCCCCCGTCGGGCAGATATCCAGGCAATTCGTACAGCCGACCTGTTCGGCACGGGAATGCGCACAGAGGGATTCCTCCAACCGGACATAGAGAGGTTTTTCAAATGTCCCGACCAGTTGCATGGCCTCAAACGCCAGCCGTTCGACAGCGACCGCATCTTTGGGATCAGCTCGCAAATACCCTTCGCGCTTGGCTGGGGCCTGAACCAGAGGCGTGCCGCCGGTCAGATCCACAACCATATCGCATGAGGAGTTCGCCCCATCGCGCGGTTCGGTCCAGCCAAAGGCCCCGCGTCCTCCGGGTTCAAGCTGCTGCAACGCATCCAGCTTTATCGAAAACCCGCCCAGCGCACCTTTCACAGTACGAACGCGCCCGCGCACCACATCAAAGCTGCGCGACATGGGGTCCATGTCATCAGTAGCCAAGACCGTCACGGCCAACTGGTCCGACAGGCGTTCTGCCACTTCAAAGCTCAGCGCGCCGGGCCCGACGATAAAGCATGTCCCTTCACTGACCACATCCACGCTGCGTGTGATCGGCTGAGGCAATACCGCCTCAGCAGCTAGCGCGGCCATTTTGGGGGCGGCATCCTGCCCTTGTTCAGACCACCCGGCACGATCGCGAAGATCGACAAACCCTGGCACTTCGACACCTAACTCATCGGCCAATGCCAGGAAAACATCCTGCTCTTGCATACAGGCAATTACGACGTTGCCCTCTTGCAGCGGCTTGGCGGCGGATTCCAGTTCTTTCGTACATAATGCGGTGTGAATTCTGGAGCAGGCGACATCGCAAGCTGACGATAGCTTCTCAGCGTCAATGGTTTGCGTTCCCGCACAGTCACATAGCAGCAATCTCGTACCCATAACCTCCCCCGGATGTCCTCCCCAGTCCAAGGTCAGCTTAGAACCTCTGAAGAAAGTAGCAATGCCCGTGGGGGCCGGATCGCCGGAACAAAGCCCGATAAGAGCCGCGAGGACCGTAAACAATCGGTGAAGGGTGCATATTCGACCACCCAAGGACTTGGCAGGAAGCTACTTTGTGTACCATAGTAGACCCTGAGGAAGGCAGGGGAGAGCTTTCCAGGGAGGACTTAGTGGCCAAGGCCGCCAGCCAGATTGAAATGCCAATCGGCGTCGTCGTGCGCAAAACACCCGGGGTTACACGCTGGGCGCAATGGAACTGGCGCGCCGTCGCCGTGCTGCCCGGCGCTGGACCGGCCGATTGGTTGGAGATGCGGCGCGAGGGTGAAGCGGTCGAATACCACGCGGCCACCCTGCCCCTGACCCTGTGGTCAGATGAGGCCGAAGCCTACATGGTCAACCTGTCGGACGGGCAACCCTCGATCTATCTGGTCCTGCGCGATGCGCTGGATGGAACACAACCGATGGACGCTGTGCTGGTGACCGCCTCACCCTTCGAAGGACAGGACTACGCCGATACCGGCGAAGAGCTTGTCGAGAAAATCCCAATGACTGATGGGCTGATCGCTTGGGTACGTGACTTTGCTCTGGAACACCATCGCAACGAAGTCTTCGTCAAGCGCCGCCGTGATAAGAAACGCACCGATCTGGTTGAGGACGGCAAAGGGGATGTACGCATCCGGCAGGACTCGGATGTTTTCCGCGCCCCGCGGAGGATCGTGCAGTGACCGAAACCCGCGATTTCTGGTCGCGCCGCAAGGCCGCCGTTCAGGCTGAGGCCAAAGCTGAGGTTGTAGCAGCACAAGAACAGGCTTTCGCTGAACAGCGGGGCGAGCTGGAAGAAAAGACTGACGCTGAAATTCTGGCAGAATTCAATTTGCCCGATCCTGATCTTTTGCAAGTTGGTGACGACGTCTCGGGCTTTATGGCCAAGGCAGTGCCTGACCGGTTGCGCCGCCGCGCCCTTCGGCAGCTCTGGCGCCTAAACCCGGTTCTGGCCAATGTCGATGGGCTGGTGGATTACGGCGAGGACTATACCGACGCCGCCTGCGTGATCGAGAATATCCAGACCGCCTATCAGGTCGGCAAAGGAATGCTGGCCCATATCGAGGCTTTGGCCGCTCAGACCGAAGAGGAAGACACAGACCCGATCCCTGAGGTTGAAGAACCCACGCAAGAGCCTGAGTTGCCCGAGGTACCCGAGATGCAATCGTCAGAGCCAGTAGTGATTTCTGAAATCGACGACCCGGAAGAGGCAGAGCTTACGCCTGCCCCACGCCGCATGAAGTTTGAATACGAAGGATAACCGTATGACCGCAAGCAACGCGCAAAACCTGGACGTCTCAGCCGAGGATCGTCTGCGCGCGGATTTCTATAACTTCCTTGGGCTGCTGCTTGCGGCGCCTCCGGATCAGATGCTGCTGTCTCAGGTTACTGGTCTGACTGGCGATGAAACCGATCTGGGTCAGGCTATCAAGGCCATGTCGCGGGTCGCCAAGGTGACCAAACCCGCGGCTGCCGAACGCGAATTCAATGCCCTGTTCATCGGGCTAGGACGCGGAGAACTGCTGCCCTATGCCAGTTTCTACCTGACCGGGTTCCTGAACGAAAAACCGCTGGCGCAACTGCGCAACGACATGGCGGTTCGTCAGATCACACGGGCGCAGAACGTGTTTGAACCCGAAGACAATATCGCCTCGTTGATGGAGATGATGGCGGGCATGATCGTCGGACGCTTTGGTTCACCCGCCTCGCTGGAAGATCAAAAAGCGTTCTGGAACAAGCATATCGGTCCCTGGGCCGCACATTTCTATTCAGATTTGGAAGCCGCGGAAAACTCGGTTTTCTATGCCTCGGTCGGCACCGCCGGTCGGGTTTTCATGGAAATCGAGCGTGAAGCCTTTCGAATGACGGCGGGATGATCCCGCCATTCGCCAGCGCCCCAAAAGGCGCTAGATCGCAATTGGGAAAGGAGGATCCCATGAGCAAAACCAAGGAAGAAGGCGCCACGCGCCGTGATTTCTTGAAACTGGCCGGAACCGCAGCGCCCGCTGCAGTCGCCGCCGCCAGCCTGAGCGGACAAGCCGAGGCAGCCCAGCTGCCGACGGATGAGACCCGCATGCAGGACACCGCGCATACGCGCGCATATCTGGACAGCGCCCGGTTCTGAACCCCGGACGATGTCACCACCCGACTGACGGTTGCGATTGGCCCTGACGTCGGCACCAACAGGACCAAGCCAGCCATGGAAAACATGGCCAGCAAGGGAGGAAAGAAATGCTTAGGAAAAAGACCAACGGGGTTGCGAGACGCTCCCAGCGGACAAGTATCCTGTCCCAGGTCGGCGAGAAAACCGTCGATCGCCGCGCATTCCTGCGCGGATCGGGCCTGACGATCGGCGGGTTGGCCGCGATCAGCGCCACGGGTGGAACCGTGACGCCAGCCAGTGCCCAGTCAGCGGCCAATCAAGCCGTTGAAAACATCAAATCCATATGCACGCATTGCTCGGTCGGCTGTACCGTAGTGGCCGAGGTGCAGAACGGCGTCTGGATCGGGCAAGAACCCGGCTGGGACAGCCCTTTCAACCTGGGTGCGCACTGCGCCAAGGGGGCCTCGGTCCGTGAGCACGCCCATGGTGAACGCCGCCTGAAATATCCGATGAAAAAGGAAGGCGGCGAGTGGAAGCGCATCAGCTGGGAAGAGGCGATCAACGAGATCGGCGACGGCATGATGAACATCCGCGAAGAATCCGGACCGGACAGTGTGTACTGGCTTGGTTCCGCGAAACATAACAACGAACAGGCCTATCTGTTCCGCAAGTTCGCCGCCTATTGGGGCACGAACAACGTGGACCATCAGGCCCGTATCTGCCACTCGACCACTGTTGCGGGTGTTGCGAATACATGGGGCTACGGCGCCATGACCAACAGCTATAACGACATCCACAACTCCAAGGCTATCTTCATCATCGGTGGCAACCCGGCCGAGGCGCACCCCGTCTCGCTGCTGCATGTTCTGCGCGCAAAAGAACAGAACAACGCGCCGCTGATCGTCTGCGACCCGCGCTTTACGCGCACCGCAGCGCATGCGGATGAATATGTCCGGTTCCGCCCCGGCTCTGACGTCGCACTGATCTGGGGTATCCTCTGGCACATCTTCGACAACGGCTGGGAGGACAAGGAGTTCATCCGCACCCGTGTCTGGGGCATGGATCAGATCCGTGAAGAGGTCGCCAACTGGAACCCGGAAGAAACTGAGCGTGTGACCGGGGTACCCGGATCACAGCTTAAGCGCGTGGCGCGCACCATGGCCAATAACCGTCCTGGCACTGTGATCTGGTGCATGGGCGGCACCCAGCATACCAATGGTAACAACAACACACGCGCCTATTGCGTGCTGCAGTTGGCATTGGGCAACATGGGGACGTCGGGCGGTGGCACCAACATCTTCCGTGGCCATGACAACGTACAGGGCGCGACGGACCTTGGTGTTCTGTCCCATACCCTGCCCGGCTATTATGGCCTGTCCGCAGGGGCATGGGGCCATTGGGCGCGCGTTTGGGGTGAAGACCCTGAATGGCTGTCCGGCCAGTTCGCCTCGATCAAGGACAAGGAGGGCAAGGATAAACCGCTGCAGAACGAGCGCGGCATCCCGGTCTCTCGTTGGATCGACGGTGTTCTGGAAGACCCCGCCAACATGGATCAGGACAACAATGTCCGCGCCATGGTTCTGTGGGGGCACGCTCCGAACTCGCAAACCCGCGGGCCGGAAATGAAGACGGCGATGGAAAAGCTGGACATGCTGGTCGTGATCGACCCGTATCCCACCGTTTCCGCCGTTCTGCATGATCGAACCGATGGCGTTTACCTGTTGCCCGCCTGTACGCAGTTCGAAACCCGTGGCTCGGTCACGGCCTCGAACCGGTCGTTGCAGTGGCGCGACAAGGTGGTGGATCCGCTGTTCGAAAGCCTGCCGGACGAGGTCATCATGGCCAAGTTCGCCAACAAGTTCGGCTGGGCGGATCGGTTCTTCCGCAATATCGAGATGGAGGACGCCGAAACCCCGAATGTTGAAAGCATCACGCGTGAGTTCAACTCGGGCCTCTGGACCATCGGCTATACCGGCCAGTCGCCAGAGCGTTTGAAAAGCCACATGGCCAATCAGCACACGTTCGACAGAACCACGCTGCAAGCTATAGGTGGACCAAACGACGGCGAATACTACGGTCTGCCCTGGCCGTGCTGGGGAACGCCAGAGATGGGTCATACGGGGACACCGAACCTCTATGACATGTCCAAACCGGTGGCCGAAGGTGGCCTGACCTTCCGCGCGCGCTTTGGCGTGGAACGTGATGGTGACAACCTGCTGGCCGAAGGGGTCTATAGCGTTGGGTCGGAAATCCAGGACGGATACCCTGAGTTTACGATGCAGATGCTGATGGATCTTGGTTGGGACGGCGATCTGACGGCCGAAGAACGTGCGGCCATTGACGCCGTTGCGGGGCCAAAGACCAACTGGAAAACCGACCTGTCAGGCGGCATCCAGAGGGTTGCGATTGCACATGGCTGTGCGCCCTTTGGCAACGCCAAGGCCCGCACCGTGGTCTGGACTTTCCCGGACCCGATCCCGCTGCATCGCGAGCCGCTCTATACCAACCGGCGTGATCTGGTAGAAGACTATCCGACCTATGAGGATCGTCAGTCCTATCGCCTGCCAACCCTGTATGCCTCGATCCAGAAGAACGACTTTTCAAAGGATTACCCGATAATCCTGACGTCAGGTCGTTTGGTCGAGTATGAGGGTGGAGGTGAGGAATCCCGGTCGAACCCGTGGCTGGCCGAGTTGCAACAGGACATGTTCGTCGAGATCAACCCCCGTGATGCCAACAACCTGGGCATTCGCGATGGGGCTCAGGTCTGGGTCGAAGGGCCTGAGGGCGGCAAGGTCAAGGTAATGGCGATGCTGACCAACAGGGTCGGTGCCGGCGTGGCCTTTATGCCGTTCCACTTTGGCGGCCATTTCCAGGGTCAGGATTTGCGGGACAAATACCCCGCAGGTGCCGATCCTTATGTGCTGGGTGAAAGTTCCAACACCGCCCAGACCTATGGCTATGATTCAGTAACCCAGATGCAGGAGACCAAAGCGACTCTCTGCAAGATCTCAGCAGCGTAAGGAGGACGACAATGGCTAGAGCAAAGTTTCTCTGCGACGCTGAACGCTGCATCGAATGCAACGCCTGCGTAACCGCGTGTAAGAACGAGCACGAGGTGCCCTGGGGCATCAACCGCCGCAGAGTGGTGACGATCAATGACGGCGACCCGGGCGAACGCTCGATATCGGTTGCCTGTATGCATTGCTCGGATGCGCCCTGTATGGCGGTGTGCCCGGTTGACTGCTTCTATCAGAACGAAGAAGGGGTCGTCCTGCACTCCAAGGACCTGTGCATTGGCTGCGGCTATTGCTTCTATGCGTGCCCGTTCGGCGCGCCGCAATACCCACAGGCAGGCAACTTCGGATCACGTGGCAAGATGGACAAATGTACCTTCTGCGCCGGTGGCCCCGAGGAAACGCATTCGACCGCAGAGTTCGCCAAATACGGTCGCAACCGGATCGCAGAAGGCAAACTGCCCATCTGCGCCGAGATGTGTTCCACCAAGGCCCTGCTTGCCGGTGACGGCGATGTGGTGTCGGCCATCTACCGCGAACGCGTCGTGGCGCGCGGTTTCGGGTCTGGCGCCTGGGGGTGGGGCACAGCCTACGACCAAAAAGACGGCTGATCCTTGGCCAAACCTTCCCCGGCGCGCAAACCGTGTGCCGGGGAGCACTAAGATTTTTCGACGAAAAATCTTTGCCCGCCCAGAAAAGGGCCTACGCCAATGACCGCGTCACGAGGTTCATATGACTTTCCTGCGACTTCTGTTCTGTCTCATTGTTTTGACTGTTCCTGCCCTTGCTCAGGATGCTCCGGATCGCAATTCGACGGGTGGTGCGACCACGCTCGAGGATATCTTGGCCCGGCAGCGTGGCGAGACGGTCGATAACGGTTATCGCTCAGGTAACACCGGTCAAGGCAACGCCGAAGGTCTGATGGGCCAGTTGGGCACACGTGGCGTGGCGTCTGACAGCGACGTCTATCGCGCTTTGCGGTATGGCTCCGCGGATGTGACCGTTTCGTCGAACGGTCCTGCGGCCAGCGTCTTGATACAGGACGGTGGCATGTGGTGGTTGAATTTCCGAACAGGCCCATTGCGCGATTACGGCACGTATATTCTGGCCGGGATGCTTGGCATTCTGCTGCTGTTCTTCTTGATCCGGGGTAAAATCCGCATTGATGGTGAAAAGACGGGACGCACAGTTACGCGTTTCTCGGGCTTTGAGCGGTTCGGACATTGGCTGTTCGCGGGCTCTTTCCTGATCCTTGGCCTGACCGGTTTGCTGACCCTTTATGGTCGAGACTTTCTGATCCCAATCTTCGGGAAAGAAGGCTTTGCGGCCATAGCGCAGGGCTGCAAATGGCTGCATAACAACCTCGCCTGGGCCTTCATGCTGGGTTTGATCATGGTCACTGTGAACTGGATCGCCCACAACATCCCCAACCGCACCGACCTGAAATGGCTGGCCGCCGGCGGCGGGTTGTTCACGAAAGGCAGCCATCCTCCGGCCAAAAAATTCAACGCGGGTCAAAAGATCATCTTCTGGGCCTGTATCCTGCTGGGCGTATCGATCAGCCTGTCTGGCCTGTCTCTGCTGTTCCCGTTTGAGATGCCGCTGTTTGCTAAGACCTTCTCAATCGCAAATGCCACCGGCATCCCGCAGATGTTGGGTCTGAACCTTCCGGTGCAGATGTCCCCCCAGGAAGAGATGCAATATGCTCAAGTTTGGCACGTGATGGTCGCTTATGTCTTCATCGCCATCATCATCGCGCATATCTACCTGGGCTCGGTGGGCATGGAGGGCGCTTTCGACGCGATGGGCACTGGCGAGGTCGAGGAACAATGGGCGCGTGAGCACCACTCGCTTTGGCTGGAAGAGGTCCAGGAAAAAGAGGCCAGTAAGGCAGCGGCCTCGCCTGCGGAATAGATGCGCGGTCTAATCCTTGCACTGGTGTTGACCCCCCTGCCCGCAATGGCCGAGTTCTTTACGCTCAAAGGTCATGGAGGACCGATCATGGGGATTGCCGCCGCGCCGGACGGCCGGATTGCGACGGCCAGCTTCGACAACTCCGTCGGCCTGTGGTCAGACCGCACGCCGCAATGGCTTGAAGGGCACGAGGCTGCCGTGAACAGCGTCGCCTTTGGCGGCACAGCGATCTATTCCGCGGGTGACGACTTTACCCTGCGCCGGTGGCCGGATGGCCAAATCCTCGGGCGGCACAAAGGCAAGATCGTCGATATTGCTGTTTCAGACTCCTACATCGCCACTGCCAGTTGGGACGGCACGATAGGGGTTTGGCCGCTTGACGGGACAGAGCCAAGGGTATTAGGGCCCACAGGCAGCGGTGTGAATGCTGTTGTGTTCACACCAAACGGGGATGCGCTGTATACCGGCGGGGTTGATGGGGCGGTTCGTCTTTGGGATGTCGCAACCGGTCAGGAAAAACTGCGACTGGTTGATAACGGGTTCGGCATCAACGAACTGGTCCTGAACCCCCATGAAAACTGGATTGCCTATGGGGCCGTCGATGGCGTCACGCGCATTCGTGATCTGACTACAGGCGACGAGCATGATTTTACCCTGGACCGCCGTCCAATCCTTGCGCTGGCTCTCAGCCCGGACCGCCGCCTGCTGGCGGTGGGGGATGGTGAGGGTCATATCATGTTGGTCGATACCATCGATTGGCGCATCGCACAGGATTTCCGGGCCACATTGCGCGGCCCGGTCTGGGCGCTGGCCTTCTCAACCGATGGTAAAAACATCTATGCAGGTGGTATAGATGAGGCGATGTATAGCTGGCCGGTATCTGACCTTGGCGACCAACAACAGATGGCCGCGACTGAACCAAGTTTTCTGAAGAACCCTGACCAGATGGATAATGGCGAACGCCAATTCGTGCGCAAATGCTCGATCTGTCACAGCCTGACGGCGGACGGGCACAGACGTGCTGGACCTACTCTGTTTGGTGTGTTCGGGCGCCCGGCGGGCAGCTTACCGGGATATTTCTACTCGGACACGCTGCAAGACTCTGATATCATTTGGAATGACGAGACGATAAATGCCCTTTTCGACCAAGGACCAGACCATTACATTCCGGGATCGAAGATGCCCATGCAACGGATTACACAAGCGGATGACCGCAAAGATTTGATCGCCTTTCTGCGCCGCGTCACGGCACCGGAAAACTGAACCGGAGGTAAATATGAAAGCCTTTCTAGCCGCAGTTGCCACGATGGCTGTAATTGCCGTCGCTGCGCCATTTGCCTTAGGTCAATTCGGATTCAGCGCGGCGAATGCCAGCGCGGGTTCGGCCGTGCGCCTCGACTGAATGTCAGAATACCTGACCACCAAAGAACTGGCGGACCTGCTGCGCATTGGCGAGCGTAAAGCCTATGACCTTGCCTCATCCGGCGAAGTCCCCTGTGTCCGTGCCATGGGCAAACTCTTGTTTCCAAGGGCCGAAGTCATTGCCTGGCTGAACGCATCACGTAGCGGACCGCAGGTCGCAGAACCGTCGCTGCCGCCGATCGTGGCGGGCAGTCATGATCCGCTGTTGGATTGGGCTCTGCGGGAAAGCGGGTCGGGCCTGGCAACTTATTATGACGGCTCATTTGACGGCTTGAATCGTCTGAAAGAACGATCAGCGCAGGCTGCGGCGCTGCATATCCACGAGACAGACGGATTCAACACGCAATCTCTGCAGGACCATCTGGGAGAGGCACCCGTCATTCTGTTCGAACTAGCAAAACGCCAGCGTGGGCTACTGATGGCCCCCGGTGTGACTGGGATATCGGACTTTTCTGACCTCAGGGGCCGTCGCATTCTTCTTCGTCAGGACAGTGCCGCCAGTCAACGGTTGTTCGACACGCAACTGCAGGCGCACGGCCTGAACCGAGACGATCTGGATACCCTGCCGACCTGCGCACGTACCGAAGAAGAGCTGGCCATAGCCCTGCATGACAATAAAGCCGATGCCGGATTCGGCCTGGGTGCGCTTGCAGGGCTGTACAATCTGGGCTTTGCCCCGACCCATACCGAACGCCTGGACCTTGCCATCTGGAGGCGCGCCTATTTCGATGGCCCGATGCTTCGGTTGCTCGGCTTTGTGCAATCCGACCGCTTTGCCACCCGGGCAGAAGAATTCGGCGGTTATGACTTGTCGGATCTGGGAACCATCCATCACAATGGAGCCAGCGGCTGACCCTATTGGGCGTTGGGAAAGAACAGCTGCTGGCCGTCGAGCGTGTAAGATGCGATGGCCGCCTGCCCTTCGGGCCCGGTCAACCAGTCAATAAAGCGCTGCCCCGAGGCCGCCCGCACTTTGGGATGCTTGTCAGGGTTCACAAGAATAATCCCATATTGATTGAACAGGAGTGGATCGCCCTCAACCATGACCTCAAGGTTTCCCTTGTTGCCAAAGCTCTGCCAGGTCGCCCGATCCGTCAGCGCATAGGCACCCATCCCACTAGCCACGTTCAGTGTCGCCCCCATCCCGGATCCAGTTTCCCGGTACCAAGTGCCCGAAGCGTCGGTCGGGTCGATACCGGACGAGGCCCAATGGCCCAATTCTGCCTTATGCGTCCCACTGTCATCCCCGCGCGAGGCGAAGGGCGCCTTCGCCTTAGCCACGGCGGTCAGCGCCGCGACAATGTCAGTCCCACCTTTCACTTTGGCGGGATCGGATTTTGGCCCTACAAGGACAAAATCATTGTACATCACGTCCGACCGCTCAACACCCCAACCATCTGCCACAAACTTCTCTTCGGCAGGTTTGGCGTGAACCAGCAAGACGTCCCCGTCACCGTTGATCGCATTGCGGATCGCCTGCCCTGTACCAACAGCCACCACGCGGACATCAATCCCGCTTTCGGCTTCAAAGCCTGGCAGGATATGGTCGAACAAGCCCGAATTCTGCGTCGACGTGGTTGATTGGACTACAATAAATGGGGTTTCGGTCAATGCGGCTGTAGTGTTCAGGCCAAGCGCTATTACTGCAGCCCCGACGAATTTGCGGATCATTTGAACTCCATATTCTGATTAGGTTACCAGACCACCGGCAACAAACCGGCGCGCGGCGTCACTTGTCGGGGCATCCAGCACTTGTTTGGCAGCACCGTGTTCGACCACGTGTCCGGACTGCATCATGACGATATCCGCTGCCAGACGGCGTGCCTGACCGATATCGTGGGATACCATGACAATGCGCACCCCTCGGTTCGAAGCGCGCAAGATCATCCGTTCGATCATCTGCGTAGCACCGGGATCAAGCGAACTGGTTGGTTCGTCCAGGAACAAAGTCTCCGGGTCCAGCGCCAGCGCGCGCAGGATGGCCAGCCGTTGCGCCTCGCCCCCGGACAGCGATCTGGCGGACTGGCGCGCCTTACCCTCTAGCCCACCTTCGGCCAGCAATTCGTCGATCCGGGATTTGCGAGTTGCACGGGGCATGCCCTGACGCTTTAGCACAAAATCAAGATTGGCTGACACGGACCGGCGCAACAGAACCGGTCTTTGAAACACCATCGCCTGTCGTGATTTGTGATACGCATTCAGGGCAATCCCGTCCTGCTGAACCTTGCCGCTATCCGGGACGATAAGCCCGTGTAAACAGCGCAAAAGCAGGCTCTTGCCCGCTCCGTTCGGCCCAAGGATCAAAGTTGGTCCCAGCCCCATCAGGGATAGCTCTGGCACTTGAAGCAGTGTCTTTCCCTTGCGGGAAATCTGTAAACTGTGAACAGAAAGACATTTCACCATCTCGGGCACCAGATCACGCATGGCGCAACCCTTCCTTCTCGGCCCGCAGGCTAAGCGTGCTGACCATGGCGTTTACTGCGATGGCTATGGCAATCAGGATGGCCCCAAGCGCAAGCGCCAACGCCAAATTTCCCTTGGACGTTTCAAGGGCGATTGTCGTCGTCATCACCCGCGTGACGTGATTGATATTGC
This sequence comes from Ruegeria sp. CDSA221, assembly GCF_059611825.1. NCBI lineage: Bacteria > Pseudomonadati > Pseudomonadota > Alphaproteobacteria > Rhodobacterales > Roseobacteraceae > Ruegeria > Ruegeria sp. CDSA221. The sequence goes on along the minus strand of NZ_JBXWPK010000006.1, from coordinate 71,648 downwards.
CGCCAACGATAATAACCGCTCCAACTTCGGCAATCGCACGGCCAAACCCCGCCAGCAATGCCGTAACAAGAGACAGCCGCGCATCCCACAATAGCACCGGAATCGATGCCATCCGCGACAGGCCGAGTGAGCGGAGTTGCTCGGAATATTCCTCGGCCAGCATTTCGACCACTTGACGTGTCAGTGCGGCAACGATCGGGGTCACCAGAACGACCTGAGCAATAATCATCGCCGTCGGTGTGTAGAGCAATTCAAGGACCCCCAACGGGCCGGAACGCGACAGCATCAGATAGACCAGCAAACCAACCACAACCGGGGGCAAGCCCATCAAGGCATTCATCAAGACGATCAGAATCCGCCGCCCTGGAAAACGCGCAACGGCCAAAGCCGCGCCCATGGGCATCCCGATAACGGCAGAAATCAGAACGGCAAAAACAGAGACTTTCAGGGACAACAGAACAATCGCCCAAAGCTCCGGATCCCAATGAAGGATCAAAGCAAGCGCCGACCTGAATTCTGTTGTAAAATCCTGCATTATCTACCCAATATCCCCCATGTTGAACAGTTTGCTATAATTTACAGGTAATTACTATGACAAACGCCCTACAAGTGCAGTCACATTTTCGACGCTTCCAACAAAAAACGCGGCCCCGTTTGGGACCGCGCCATATTCCATCGTGAACCTGACTCAGTTCAGTGCTGCATCCGAAATCTGATGCGTCCAGGCACCTTCGGGTTGTTTGGTGATAACGGGATCAGAACCACCGGCAAGCAGCGTCCCTACAGTGCGCTCAAAATCCGCCGGATCAAGCGATCCGTTTGAGCCCGCGGTCAGCTTGGCAATCTCACCCATCATACGTTTCTGATGCGCTTCGGTCTGGGCGCCAGTCGCGTCATTTTCAAGCACGATATCGGCCGCTTCATCTGGGTTCTCTTCGGCATATTTCCACCCCTTCATCGACGCCCGCACGAAACGTTCCATCTTGTCGACAAATGCCGCGTCGTTCAGGTTCTCTTCGAGAACGTACAGGCCGTCTTCCAGCGTCGCGACGCCCTGATCTTCGTATTTGAATGTGACCAGCTCGTCGGGACTGACGCCGGAATCTATGACCTGCCAGTATTCGTTATAGGTCATGGTGCTGATGCAATCAGCCTGACGCTGCAGCAGCGGGTCGACATTAAAGCCCTGCTTCAAAACCTCGACGCCATTTTCGCTCTTGCCACCGGTATTAATGCCCAGCTGGCTCATCCAGCTCATGAAGGGGAATTCGTTGCCAAAGAACCAGACGCCCAGTGTCCGGTTCTTAAGGTCTTCTGGTGCGGAAATACCGGCATCTTTCCAGCAGGTCAGCATCATACCCGAGCTTTTGAAAGGCTGGGCAATATTCACCAGCGGCAGGCCCTTTTCGCGCGCGGCCAACGCAGCTGGCATCCACTCGACCGTCACGTCAGCGCCGCCACCGGCAATGACCTGTGTCGGCGCTATGTCCGGGCCGCCTGGCAGAATGGTGACATCAAGACCTTCTTCTTCGTAGAACCCTTTGTCTTTGGCCACGTAATAACCTGCGAACTGAGCTTGCGTGACCCATTTCAACTGCAATGTCACCTCATCCGCTGACCAGGCTGCACTGGCGGCCAGGCTAAAGGCGGCAACCGCCCCGCTGAGTATCTTTTTCATCTTCACATCTCCTAGTTTCAGTTGGCGCCCCATTTTTCATTTTTGGGGTCTGTTGAATTTTTATCCGCGCTGCGATGGGTGCCAGAAGGTCACCGCCTTTTCGATCATGGCCACCAGACCATAGAATGATGTCCCAGCCAAAGCCGCCACTACGATCTCGGCCCAGACCATATCCAATGAGAGCTGCCCCACGCTGGTTGATATCCGAAAACCCATGCCAAGCGTCGGTGAGCCAAAGAACTCGGCCACGATAGCGCCGATCAATGCAAGGGTGGTGGATATCTTGAGACCATTGAAAACAAATGGCATCGCGGCAGGCAAGCGCAGCTTCAGAAAGCTCTGCCAATACGTGGCGGCATAAGTCTCCATCAGGTCGCGCTGCATTGCTGTCGCCTCGCGCAGCCCGGCGACGGTGTTCACCAGCATTGGGAAAAAGACCATCACGACAACCACCGCCGCTTTGGAGTGCCAGTCGAACCCGAACCACATGACCAGAATCGGCGCGGTGCCAACAATCGGCAGAGCGGCCACGAAGTTGCCCACGGGCAAAAGCCCAAGGCGCAGAAAATCCCACCGGTCCACTGCAATCGCCATCAGGAAGGCGGCTCCACAGCCGATGATGTAACCGCTCAGCGCGCCCTTGATGATGGTTTGCACGAAATCCATCCAAAGCGTTGGCAAGCTGTCCCAGAACCGAATCCAGATAACCGATGGAGCGGGCAGAATGACCAAAGACACCTCAAGGCCGCGCACCAAAAGCTCCCAGATGATGATGATAGTCAGACCAAAGATCAGCGGAGCCAGAAACCGGACCATCCGCGTATCAGCATAGGGCCCGCTGGCCAAGCGGCTGTTCAACCACCATCCCAACAGCCACACACCGAGTGCGCCCAGAATTGGTATCATTGCGCAATCCCCATCCGTTTCAGGACCGACTTTTCAATCAGCCCCAGAAGCCCCACAAGACAGGCCGCCAGAATCGCCGCCGCAAACAGGGCCGACCAGATTTGCACGGTCTGACCATAATAGCTGCCTGCCAGCAGGCGCGCGCCCAGTCCCGCAACTGCCCCGGTGGGCAATTCCCCCACGATGGCCCCTACCAATGAAGCCGCAATGCCTATCTTCAGCGATGTGAACAGATACGGCATCGAGGCCGGCAAACGCAGTTTCCAGAACCCCTGCGCGTGGCTCGCGCTATAGGTACGCAGCAAATCCAGTTGCATCGCATCCGGGCTGCGCAAACCTTTGACCATGCCCACCACGACAGGAAAAAAGCTGAGATAGGCCGATATGACTGCCTTGGGGATGATCCCCTGCACGCCAACAGAATAAAGGACCACAATGATCATCGGGGCCAGAGCGATGATCGGGATGGTCTGGCTGACTATCGCCCAGGGCATGACCGACAGGTCCATGACCCGGCTATGTACGATCCCAACAGCCAGCAGAATTCCCAGGCCGGTGCCAATGGCAAAACCCAGTATCGTCGCACTCAGCGTCACCCAGCCGTGATAAACCAGCGAGCGCTTTGAGGTGATTTTCTTCTGGACCGTTGTCTTCCATATCTCAACGGCCACCTGATGCGGAGCGGGCAACCGTGGACGATCCTGTTCCCACGTGGCTGGAATGGCAAAGCTATTGTCCAGAACCAGGCTGAATTCGGACAGATCGCGACGATCTTTTGCCGAGGGTGGCTGGACAGTGGCGCCGGCCCGTTCCTGTTCGGTCAGAACGCCTTTGATATTCATCGGAATACAAGCGGCGTACCAAAAGGCTACTATGACGGCCAGTACCGTCAATACAGCCCAGAATGCCTTGAACCCGCTACTATTCATCCGAATGCCCCGCGCGCAACCCTTCTCGCACCCTATGGGAAACTTCGATGAATTCCGGCGTGTCGCGAATATCGAGCGGCCGCTCTTTCGGCAACGGACTGTCGATCACGTCAGTGATCCGTCCGGGCCGAGGGCTCATCACAACGATCTTGGTGCTCAGATAGACGGCCTCAGGGATGGAATGGGTTACAAACCCAATGGTCTTTTCAGTCCGCGCCCAAAGTGCCAGAAGCTGCTCGTTCAGATGATCGCGGACAATCTCATCCAACGCGCCAAAAGGTTCGTCCATAAGCAGGATATCCGCATCAAAGGCCAACGCCCGTGCGATGCTGGCTCGCTGCTGCATTCCACCCGACAACTGCCAGGGAAACTTTCCACCAAACCCTTCAAGATCAACAAGTTCCAAAACCTTGTTTACGCGTTCTTCCTGCTCGGCAGCTGTAAACCCCATGATTTCAAGCGGGAGCTTGATGTTCTTGGAAATGGTGCGCCAAGGGTACAGACCCGCGGCCTGAAATACATAACCATAGGCCCGTTTCCGCCGCGCCTCATCCGGGGTCATACTGTTGACGGTCAATGTCCCGCCGGTCGGTGTTTCCAACGCAGCGATGCACCGCAAAAAGGTGGTCTTACCACAGCCGGAGGGTCCGATGAAGCTGACGAATTCTCCCTTTTCGATGGTCAGGTTCACATCCTTCAGCGCGTGGACCGGCCCGTCATTGGTCTGAAAGGTCAGATCCAAGTTTTCTGCACAGATCACCGCTGACATGTCGTTTGTATTTGAAGTCATTGTTACTCGGTCTTTGGCAGCGCAATCCACGCAGCGATCATAGCTGCGGGAACGCCGAATTGCAGGAGAAAAAGAGAGTCTAATGGTCCGGCTTTTGAGTTCGAAGTCGAAAAAATCAACGCGGACAAGAACCAGGAGGAAACGGCAACAGCAGCAGCGGCAATCAGGGTAGAGCCGTTGCGGCCAAGCGGCAGGTGCCTCAGAGAATCGCGGACGAACACGAAAACAAAACACCCCGGAAACAGCCCAAATAGAAGGATCGACCCCCAGATAGGCCAACCCAAAAGGACGATTATTATCAGGAGCGATCCGAAACTTGCACCCCAGTTCGCTGTATTTTCAACAGATTGGTCTATAGTTCCTATAGCCCATCCCAAAAACGCCAGAACAGCCATCAAAGTCGCTAGGACGGCAAAGCCAAAAAATTGGCGAGGGGTTGGATTTTCACTATTCATAGTTGCACATCAAACCCCCGTCGCTGGAATACCCGTGCGTACCACCGGTCGCGGCGCTGTCAGCTCTTTCCAGGTACTCAGCGCCTTGTTGACGGTTGTATTGGCCTCGCGTTCAACAAATTGGCCATGGCCTTCCTGAGTCCTGATCTCTCCGTCATGCACTGCAACCTGCCCACGGGTCAGAGTAAAGCGCGGCAAGCCTTTGACCTCTTTGCCCTCAAACACGTTGTAGTCGATCGAAGATTGCTGCGATTTCGCGCTGATCGTCTTGCCTTTCTCAGGATCCCACACCACCAAATCGGCATCGGCACCTACAAGAACTGCGCCCTTTTTGGGATAACAATTCAATATCTTGGCGATGTTTGTTGAAGTGACTGCCACAAATTCATTTGGCGTCAGCCGACCAGTGTTCACCCCATGAGTCCACAGCATCGGCATCCGGTCTTCCAACCCTCCGGTACCGTTCGGGATCTTGGTGAAATCCCCCACGCCAAAGCGTTTCTGATCCGTCGTAAAGGCGCAATGGTCGGTGGCCACGACACTCAACGAACCAGATTGTAATCCGTTCCACAGGCTATCCTGATGCTGCTTGTTTCGGAACGGAGGGCTCATGACCCGCCGCGCCGCGTGGTCCCAATCCTGGTTGAAATACTCGCTCTCATCCAAGGTCAGATGCTGGATCAAAGGTTCCCCCCACACCCGCTTGCCCTGCATCTTGGCACGCCGAATGGCCTCATGCGCCTCTTCGCACGAAGTGTGCACCACATACAGCGGCACTCCGGCCATATCCGCGATCATGATCGCGCGGTTAGTCGCTTCGCCCTCGACCTGCGGCGGACGGGAATAGGCATGTGCCTCGGGTCCTGTATTGCCTTCGGCCAACAGCTTGGCGCTGAGCTCGGCAACAACATCGCCATTCTCGGCATGCACCATGGCCGTTCCACCCAGCTCGGCAAGACGCTTGAACGAAGCATACATTTCATCGTCATTGACCATCAACGCGCCCTTATAGGCCATGAAATGCTTGAACGTGTTGATGCCGCGTGTCTCGATCACCGTCTTGAGGTCATCAAACACCTGCTCGCCCCACCAGGTCACCGCCATGTGGAAAGAATAGTCGCAATTTGCACGTGTCGACTTGTTATCCCAGCGCTTGAGCGCATCCAACAGGCTTTCACCTGGGTTGGGCAGAGCGAAATCAACCACCATCGTGGTTCCTCCAGCCAATGCCGCCCGGGTTCCGCTCTCAAAATCATCGCTGGAATAGGTGCCCATGAACGGCATTTCCAAATGCGTATGCGGGTCGATCCCGCCAGGCATCACATAGCAGCCTGTCGCATCCAGTTCCGTGTCACCTTTTAGGTCCGGCCCAATCTCGGTGATCACCCCATGCTCGACCCTCACATCCGCTTGGTAAGACAAATCCGCGGTTACGACGGTCCCGTTCTTGATAACAGTGCTCATATCAATCTCCCTGATGCGGTCTGCGCCGCTTGCTTCATCTGGCTACAAATACCTCGGGGGGAGTCGCCCAACGGACGACGGGGCAGAGCCCCCTATTCCACAATCCCAGCCGTCTCTACGACCGCATGAAACAGAACATCCGCCCCGGCGGCAGCCCAATCCTTGCTGATTTCTTCGGCTTCGTTGTGGCTTAGCCCATCCACACAAGGGCACATCACCATCGCTGTTGGTGCAACCCGGTTGATCCAGCAGGCATCATGACCGGCGCCCGAAATGATATCTGTATGAGAATAACCCAACCGTTCAGCCGCATCGCGCACGGCTGCCACGCAGCCTTCATCAAATTGCACCGGATCAAATCCGCCGACCTTCTCGAATTCGATCTGTAGGCCCATCTCATCCACGATATCTTCGGCCGCTACGCGCAGACGATTTTCCATATCGGTGATCACGTCCAGATCGGGCGAACGGAGATCGACAGTAAACACAACTTTCCCCGGGATCACGTTACGCGAATTCGGAAACACATCAATATGTCCTGCCGCACCCACCGCGTGGGGCGCATGGGACCAAGCAATCTCGTCAACCTTTTCAAGGATACGCGCCATCGCCAATCCGGCATTCTTGCGCATCGGCATCGGCGTAGACCCGGTATGGGCGTCCTTTCCGGTAACTGTAATCTGGGTCCAGCTGAGACCCTGACCATGGGTGACAACGCCGATATCCTTCCCCTCGGCCTCAAGAATGGGGCCCTGTTCGATATGCAGCTCAAAAAAGGCGTGCATCTTTCGGGCGCCAACCTCTTCGTCACCGCGCCAGCCAATGCGGCTCAGCTCATCTCCGAACTTCTTAGCTTCGGCATCCTCACGGTCATAAGCCCAATCCTGCGTATGCATCCCGGCAAAAACCCCCGAGGACAGCATCGCAGGTGCATAGCGCGTGCCTTCTTCATTCGTCCAGTTGGTCGCGACGATTGGATGTTTGGTCTTGATCCCCAAATCATTGAGCGTGCGGATGATTTCCAACCCGCCCAATACACCCAGAACACCGTCATATTTGCCGCCTGTCGGCTGCGTATCCAGATGTGAACCCACATAGACCGGCAATGCCTCGGGGTCCGTGCCCTCTCGATGCGCAAACATATTGCCCATTTGGTCCAGCCCCATGGTGCACCCGGCCTCTTTGCACCATTTCTGAAACAGCGCGCGGCCTGCCGCATCTTCATCCGTCAGGGTCTGACGATTATTGCCCCCCGCAACACCCGGGCCAATCTTGGCCATCTCCATCAGGCTGTCCCACAACCTGTCGCCATTGATCCTGAGGTTCTGCGCCGGAGCTGCCATCCTAGTCTTCCCTGTTGCTTGCGATTTGCTCGCTTTTGGTGTCTTGATTTGACCATCTGGTCAAACTCACGCTATCACGGGTTCGACATCAGTCAAGAAATAGCAGAGCTCGGTGGGAATTTTTGGCATATTCCGCACTTGCGAGCCCAAAAATCAGACAGGCAAAGACATGTCCAAAGACCGCGCACCAACACGAATTCAGAAAAAAAACCGCGCTGCAATTCTAGAAGCCGCTTTGAACGTGTTTTCTGCCTACGGTTTCCGCGGTGCCACCGTCGACCAGATTGCTGCCGAGGCCGGGTTGAGCAAGCCGAATCTTCTATATTATTTCCCCTCAAAAGAAGCGATTCACACGGCCCTTCTATCTGGCCTTCTCGAGATTTGGCTGGCCCCTCTCCATGATCTCGACGCCGACGGGGACCCATTGGAAGAGATACGCGCTTATATCCATCGCAAACTGCAAATGAGCCGGGAACTTCCGCGCGAAAGCCGTCTGTTTGCCAATGAACTGGTCCAGGGTGCGCCACGCATACACGATGCATTGTCCAATGATCTCAAAACTTTGATGGATGAGAAGACCGCAATCCTTACGGCCTGGATGGAACAGGGTAAAATCGCGCGCCTCCATCCCTACCACCTTATTTTCTCCATCTGGGCTTTGACACAGCATTATGCGGATTTCGATGTCCAGGTTCGGGCCATTCTTGGCGACGAAGACCCGTATGAAGGTGCTGAACCGTTTATCGACACGCTCTACCGCAAATTGCTGGCGCCTTAGGTTTTCGTTAGCCGGAACCCGCTCACCCTGAGCCTAGGATGACGCTACTCTTTTCTTCCCTGTCCACACACAGGTGCCGTGGTAAGGCTTTCGTTGGGTGGGTAGAGCGAGAAGTGGGACATAAGGCGTTCCAAGACGAAGTGAGGAGGCGCGAATATCATCTGATCCGCACCGCCACCCAAAATGTCGCAAACTGTCACAACGCCCCCCATCGACATCCTGCTCTAAGAAAATTCGACGAATTTTCTTAGACTACTCGGCGGCTTTCGCCATTGGATTGTTGGGATGGGTTGTCCAGTTGCCATATTCGGGCTGCACTTCCTGTCCCGTGCGCGGGTCGATTTCGCCAGCGTCCATCGGCACCATGGAAATACATCCCTCGACCGGGCACACATCCACGCACAGGTTACAGGCCACACATTCGTCATCCATAACCTCGAACACGCGCTCTTCGGACATTGAAATGGCCTGGTGGCTGGTGTCTTCGCAGGCGGCATAGCAACGACCACACTTGATGCACTGATCCTGATCAATCTTGGCCTTGGCGACATAATTCAGGTTCAGATATTGCCAGTCGGTCACGTTCGGAACCGCAAGACCGACAATTTCCGAGACGTCCTGATACCCTTTTTCATCCATCCATTTCGACAGGCCCGCCGTCAGTTCGTCAATGATCTTGAACCCATAGGTCATCGCCGCCGTGCAGACCTGAACATTGCCGCAACCCAATGCCATAAACTCTGCTGCATCGCGCCAGGTGGTCACACCGCCAATACCCGAGATCGGCATTCCGTTCGTTGCCTGTCCACGCGAAATCTCGGACACCATCGACAGGGCAATCGGTTTCACCGCAGGGCCACAATAGCCGCCGTGGCTGCCTTTGCCGTCAATCGAGGGTTCAGGGCTGAAGCTATCCAGATTGACACTGGTAATCGAGTTAATCGTGTTGATCAGCGATACCGCATCCGCACCACCATTCTTTGCGGCTTCTGCCGGCTTGCGGATATCAGTGATATTCGGCGTCAGTTTCACGATGACCGGACGGTCATAGTATTTCTTGCACCAGCGCGTCACCATCTCGATATATTCCGGCACCTGCCCTACGGCCGCCCCCATCCCGCGCTCGCTCATCCCGTGTGGACAGCCAAAGTTCAGTTCGATCCCGTCGGCACCGGTTTCGGCAACACGCGGCAGAATGGCCTTCCAGGCTTCTTCCTCGCACGGCACCATGATCGAGGCGATCAGGGCGCGATCTGGATAATCAGCCTTAACCCGCGCCATTTCTTCAAGGTTTACCTCTAATGGGCGGTCTGTAATCAGCTCGATGTTGTTCAGACCCAACAACCGACGGTCTGCGCCGTAGATCGCCCCATACCGCGGGCCATTAACATTGACGACCGGTGGACCTTCGGACCCGAGTGTTTTCCACACGACACCCCCCCATCCGGCCTCAAAGGCACGGCGGACGTTATATTCCTTGTCCGTCGGCGGCGCAGATGCCAGCCAATATGGGTTGGGGCTTTCAATTCCCAGAAAGTTCGATTTCAAATCAGCCATTTATCCGGCCTCCCTGATGCTTGCAGGCATCTTGATCATTGAGTTTCACGCAATCAGACTTGCGTGGATATCCATCGCGGCATCGCGCCCCTCGGCCACTGCAGTCACGGTCAGGTCATCCCCGCCTGCGGCGCAGTCGCCTCCGGCCCAGACCGCTTGTACCGACGTGCGCCCGGCGCCCGTGACGGCGATCTTGTTCCCGTCCAATGTCAGCCCTTCGGGCGCTCCATCCAGCGTCTGACCTATTGCCTTCAGCACCTGATCGGCAGGCAGGCGGGTTTTCTCGCCGGTGCCCTTCAACTGACCGTCATGGCTGGCAGTATACTCCAATTCGATCTCGGCGGCTGCCCCGTTGCCGTGTACGGCTACGGGCTGAACATTGGTCATGATCCTGACACCGTGCGATGCGGCCAGATCCTGCTCATAGCGGCTGGCACCCATCGCCTCGCGTCCGCGCCGGTAGGCGATGGTGACGTTTTCCGCGCCCAGCAATTTCGACTTTACAGCTGCGTCAACCGCGGTCATGCCGCCTCCGATGACGACGACATTCCGCCCAACGGGCAGCTCAGCCAGATCGGCTGCCTGACGCACATCCGAGATAAAGTCGACCGCGTCGCGCACGCCGGTCAGATCCTCGCCGCCCGCTCGCAATGCATTCACACCTGTCAGACCGATGGACAGGAAAACCGCATCGTAGTTGTCAACAAGGCCATCCAGCGACAGGCCCTCGCCCAGCACCGATCCGGTCTCGATGGTGATGCCGCCGATCCTCAGCAACCAATCGATCTCAGCCTGAGCGAAATCATTGGTCGATTTATAGGCGGCAATTCCATATTCATTCAAACCGCCGGGTTTTGGGCGGCTTTCGTGAATGACCACATTATGCCCCAGCATCGCCAGCCGATGCGCGCAGGCCAGCCCTGCGGGCCCTGCCCCGATCACGGCCACCGTTTTGCCGGTGAATGCGGCGCGCTGGAACGGATGGTCGCCCGATGCCATAACGCTGTCAGTAGCAAACCGCTGCAAACGCCCGATCTCGACTGGCGATCCTTCGGCGGTTTCGCGTACGCAGACTTCCTCGCACAGCGTTTCGGTCGGACAAACACGGGCGCACATGCCACCCAAGATATTCTGGCCAAGGATGGTTTCACCCGCAGCTTCAGGTTGTCCGGCCTGGATTTGGCGCATGAACAATGGAATATCAATGTCTGTCGGACAGGCCGTCACACACGGCGCGTCATAGCAGAAATAGCACCGATCCGCGGCCACTGCGGCCTCATGCGGGGCAAGTGGTGGATGCAGATCCGTGAAATTCGAGGTCAGCTCATCGCTGGAAAGCCTCCCGGAGACTATGCCGGGGACCATCTGGCCCTGTGCCATCGCTCTACTCCCTGTAGATATGTTGTTATGGCCTCAGCTTGGCACAATCTGATTTTTTATCAAATGGTAAATTTTGCCAAATGGTCAAAAAATGAATAACCAGGCCGAAACACCTGGTTTTTTACTGTACATTGCTGGTTTTTTGGGCCGGAACCGCTCAGATCATCTGTGACAGATGCCCTAATTTGATCCAAATTCGCGCGCCCTCTGCTCCTGCCAAAGCAGTGGAACGCGCACCTGGCGGTAATCTCAACCAGTCCCAGACCGAAAATTCTTCGTCGGATTCCTGCACCGAACCTGCGATGACAAACAACTCCAACCCATCGACTGCATCCAGATCCAGCTTTTCGCCAGGTGACAGATTCAATACGCGAACATCTTCGCGTGCGCCCTTGAAAAGCTGAAGATTCGAATCCCCGGTAATCGACCGACGAATTTCGGTCCTGTCCTCAGGGTCAAACTGGTGCAGTTTGACTAGTATCGTCGCGCCTTCTTTTGCCGAAGGCGTATGGGAAGATGTCGGAGGATTGCGCACATAACTACCTGCAGGAAAATCACCGGTCTCGTCCTGAAACACACCGTCCAGCACCAAATACTCCTCTCCTCCATCATGCGTATGGGCGGCAAAGGCGCTTCCTTGGGCAAAGCGGACAATCGTGGTGGCGCGGGCGACCTCTTCCCCGATCCGGTCCAACATCTTGCGCTCGACCCCTGCGGCAGGTGACGCAATCCAGTCATTCCGGTCGAAATGCACAGCAACACGTTTTGTGAAATCTGCGTTAACTCTCATGCGGCTTCTCCTGTTGGGTCTGGTCTCTAGATGGTTGCGCAAGTCCTGAATTCAAAATTCAGATGCATGATCTATGATCACATCTGGTTTTGTGCCACGTCTCTACCTAGTGTACGCCCAACCAAAATTCGAGCAGTGCTGGCCCAACGCCACGAACCCGAGAGACGCCCGATGCAGACCGCCAACAATAAATTCAATATCGTGGTCATCGGCCAAAACAATCGGCTGCAATACGAGGCACTGCTGTTTGCAGCCTCGTTACGACACAGCTGTCCCGATTTCGCAGGCCGCCTGTTCGTTGCCGTTCCTCAACCAGGGGCCCGCTGGTCACAGGATCCCAGCATTCAGGATGAGGATGTCCTGAAAGCGCTACATCAGCTTGGGGCCGAAATTCTACCGTTTGAAAACCGGGCTTTCGGTGGAAGCTATCCCTATGGAAACAAGATCGAGGCGCTCTTGGCCCTGCCCGAGGGGGAACCGTTTGTCTTTTTCGACAGCGATACGCTTGTCACCGGAGACCTGAATAGTGTGCCCTTCGATTTTGACCGCCCCGGTGCCTCGCTGAAAGTCGAGGGAACATGGCCGCGCCCGACCCTGTATGGTCCGGGGTATGACGGTATCTGGCGCGCCCTGTATGAGCGGTTCGAACTGGATTTCGACAGCTCATTGGACAAGGCCCAACCAGCCGAATACTGGCGGCGCTACCTGTATTTCAATGCGGGTTATTTCTTTTACAGATGCCCACGCCAGTTCGGCGAACGGTTCCTGGAATATGCCTGCACTATCCGGGATGAGGATATCCTGGAACTCGCGGGCCAAACACTGGACCCATGGCTGGATCAGGTCGCATTGCCGCTGGTTATCCATGCCCTTGGCGGCGGCCGCGACGCACTGCCCACTGGCCTGCTGGACGGGTCGGTCACGTGCCACTACCGTCTGTTTCCCCTGCTGTATGCCCGCGAAAGCGACCATGTGATCGAGGTTCTGGAAACTGTGGTTGCGCCCAACAAGTTCAAGAAAGTGCTCAAGGGCTATGACCCAATAAAGAGACTGGTGCTCCAGCGCAAAGGGCACAAAATACGCGAGATGTTCGATCGCGAAAACCTGCCTCAGCGCGAGCAGGTCATTCGCAACAAGATCAAAAGCAAAGGTCTATGGATGCGCTGACAGCAATGTTGTGCGCACGCGTCCAATCGCCTAGAGATTCTGCAACACATAGCCCAACAGGAGATTTTCACCATGTCTGACGGCCCCACCTACGGTTTCGACACGCTTCAAATTCACGCGGGCGCACGCCCTGACCCGGCAACAGGTGCGCGTCAGACGCCGATTTATCAAACAACGGCATATGTGTTTCGCGATGCAGACCACGCGGCGGCTCTGTTCAACCTGCAGGAAGTCGGCTTTATCTATTCCCGCCTGACCAATCCCACCGTGGCGGTTCTGCAAGAACGCGTGGCAACGCTTGAGGGTGGCGTTGGAGCAGTTTGCTGCTCGTCCGGTCATGCCGCCCAAATCATGGCACTGTTCCCGCTGATGGGACCTGGCTGCAACGTGGTGGCCTCGACCCGGCTGTATGGCGGCACGATCACTCAGTTTAGCCAGACGATCAAACGGTTCGGCTGGTCTGCCAAGTTTGTGGATACTGACGATCTGGATGCTGTGAAGGACGCGATCGACGAAAATACACGAGCGGTGTTCTGCGAATCCGTCGCCAACCCGGGCGGCTATGTCACCGATATCCGCGCACTGGCGGATGTGACGGATGGCGCCGGCATTCCGCTGATCGTCGACAACACCTCGGCCACACCCTATCTGTGCCGCCCGATTGAGCACGGCGCGACGCTGGTTGTGCATTCAACCACCAAATACCTGACCGGCAACGGCACTGTCACCGGCGGCTGTATCGTGGATTCGGGCAAGTTCGACTGGTCCGCGAATGACAAGTTCCCTTCCCTCAGCGAACCCGAGCCGGCCTATCACGGGCTTAAATTCCACGAGACATTTGGCCCGCTGGCCTTCACCTTCCACGGCATCGCCATCGGCCTGCGTGATCTGGGCATGACGATGAACCCACAGGCGGCGCATTACACGCTGATGGGGATCGAGACCCTGTCCCTGCGGATGGAACGTCATGTTGAGAACGCGCAAAAACTGGCCGCCTGGCTCGAAGCTGATGATCGCGTGGAGTATGTGACCTATGCGGGCTTGGCCTCTTCGCCCTATCATGACCGGGTCAAGGCGCATTATCCCAAAGGCGCCGGTGCGCTGTTCACCTTTGCGGTCAAGGGCGGCTATGACGCCTGTGTCAAACTGGTGAACGCGCTGGAAATCTTCAGCCATGTGGCCAACCTGGGCGATGCGCGGTCGCTGATCATTCATTCGGCCTCGACCACCCACCGTCAGCTGACCCCGGAACAGCAAGAAGCCGCAGGCGCCGGTCCCGGCGTTGTTCGGGTTTCCATTGGCATCGAAGACGCCAACGATCTGATTGCCGATCTGGATCAGGCGCTGGCCAAGGCGACGGCCTGACAAATGGCCGGGCACGATACCAACGATCTTGGCCAACCCGTCGGCCGGCCGGTTTCGGGCAGTTTTCCGCGCCCGACGCCGCCATATACGCCGATGGAAGGCCACTATTGCTCGGTCGTGCCCCTTGATGTGAACAGGCATGCGCCCGGTCTGTACCGGGCGTTTGCCAATGACACTGATGGGCGGAACTGGACTTATCTGCCCTATGGCCCATTCGACAGCGAAGAAGATTTCGCCGCCTGGACCCGCGCGTCCTGTATGGATGCCGATCCCATGTTCCACACAGTGCTAGACGGTGATGGCACCCCGATTGGCATGGCCTCGTTCCTGCGGATTGAACCTGCGGCCGGTGTGGTCGAGGTTGGGCACATCCATTTCTCACCGCTGCTGCAACGCAGTCCGAAATCCACCGAGGCGATGTACTTGATGATGCGCCGCGTGTTCGACGAGCTGGGGTATCGCCGGTACGAATGGAAATGCGACGCGCTGAATGCCCCGTCCCGCAGCGCAGCCCAAAGGCTGGGCTTTACCTTCGAGGGCATCTTTCGGCAGGCCACCCACTATAAGGGGCGCAACCGCGATACAGCCTGGTATTCAATCCTCGATACAGAATGGCCGCGCATCCGCTCTGCTTTCGAGGCCTGGCTTTCACCAGATAATTTTGATCAGTCGGGCCAGCAGCGGCAATCCCTGATGGCCCGAACCAGCGACACATCCTAGTCGGAAATCAGAAATTCCATCGATACGTTGACCGAGACCGAAATCTCGCCCCCGGAAACCGGAACGCCGCCCTCAGCCGCCATGTTCATTGCACGCATTTGAGGCATGGGATTGAACCCTCCGGCCTGTTCGCGGATCATCTGAACCGGTCCCAGCGTGACTTCGGCCGCCTGTGCCAGTTGGTTGGCCTTTGCCCTTGCCTCACCCACTGCCTTGGCCCGCGCCTGTGCCTCAAGCGGTGCAGGGTCCTGAATTCCGAAACTCAACCCGCCGAAATTGTTGGCCCCGTCGTCAATGACCGCATCCATGATGGTACCCAGCTGCGACAGATCGCGAACACGCACCACGACGCTGTTGGATGCGACAAAGCCGGAAATCTCTGGCCGCTCTCCGCTAGAACTGTTCCGCCCAGACCATACCGGCGACAAAGACAGATCACGTGTCTGCACATCACGGGTTTCGATCCCCATCTCATCCAGTCGAGTCAGAATTTTGGTCACCGCGTCCGAAGTCGCCTGCATCGCATTTGATGCCTGTGCATCTTCGTTTGTTACACCCAGGGTAATGGTGGCCATATCCGGGGCCGCATGCACCATGCCTACCGCATCAACAATGATGCGACGTTCTTCCGCAGTTACCATCCCTACCGACGTCATGGCCAGCACAGCGGCCAGAAAAGCGATTTTCTTCAATATCTTCCCTCCAATTATCCTGATTTCAACATGGGGCTGCACCGGGTCACGGGGCAAGAGGAGACGCAGGCTTTTTCTTTCCCTCGGCGAGATCCTGCTTTAATGTCGGTCTGCGGACGAGGCATCGTTTGCATTGCAACTGACAATTATGGTTCCTCCGGATTATGAAACCCGCTTTTGCGCTGTCCATTTCTACAACCGGAATTTCTTTGCACCACAATTCCGATGGCGACTGGTTCGCCATAGGTGAGGTGTCGTTGGATGCCTCCAACTTGGAAGAGCAGTTGAAAGTGCTTCGGGACAAGGGGTTTGCGCTTGAAAATGACCTGAGTTGCAAGGTCGTCATCCCAAGGGATCAGGTCAAATTCATCAAAGTCGATACCGCCGGATCATCCTTCGAAGACACCGAACAGGCTGTGCAAAACGCTGTATACGATGCCACCCCTTATGACCTGACAGAGCTGGTATATGTCACGGCAGATGACGGGGCGACCACATGCGTCGCCGTCGTTCCACGCGATACACTGGAGGAAGCTCGGGGGTTTGTGCTGGGATACGGATTCGTTCCGGTCGCGTTCAGCGCTGCATATGAAACAGATGACTTTCCGACCGAACCGTTTTTCCCGCTTGGGGACGCGCCTGCGACGACAAACGCGCCCAAAGTGATCGCCACAGACCCCGCGCAGGATAGTCCGGTTGTTCACGCGATCGCCGATTCTACCGCTCCGACCAGCTTTTGGCCTGTCCAAAAAGTGGCCGCACCTAACTGGGCCTCTCTGCCATCAGTGCGAATTGTAGCGGCGGTGGCTTTGATGTTGGTGGCCGGTGGCATATGGAGTCTTTTCAGAGAAGACAGCCCTGCCCCTGCCGATTCAGAACTGGCCCTGCTGGACGAAACAATATCCCAACCCGAACCGAGTTCTGGACCTGTCGAGCCTGCAGAGACACCCGCAGCACAGGCCGAAGTCACAGTGCCCGAGACTGCAGAGCCAGAAATGGCACCGACCTCTGAATCAGAGCCCGAGCTGTCTGCAACCGACCAGGCCATTCTTGAGGCGCTGAACGTTGCGCCCGCGTTGGTAGACGAAATCGAGCTTGAGCCTGAAACTCAGTTAGTTCCGACACAGCCGGGGATCGAAATCACGTCACCAGGCCTTTTGATAGCGCCGGCACAGGATCCGCAAATTGAGCTGTATCTGGCCTCCAAAGACGACTCAAATCTGTCGCGTGATGCAATCGCATTGCCGCCAGCACACACATACGACACCGACCTGCCATTTGATTTCGAACCACTTTCAACCGCTGCCGGGGCTAGGTTCAGCCTTGATGAGCGCGGGCTGGTAATACCAACCAAAGAAGGCGTCTTGAACCCGGACGGAGTGGTTGTCTATTTGGGAACACCTTCTAAAACTCCCCCTCCATCGGCTTTGGTCCGGCTGGAAAAGGCACCTGTTGAGGAAGTGGTCGACAACAGGCTGGCGACATTGCGACCGAAACCAAGGCCCGAGAACCTGGCCGAAAATTTTGAACGGCAGCGGCTTCAAGGGCGTACATTGAAGGAATTGTCTGGAATTCGCCCGAAACCGCGCCCGGAATCCCTGTTGCGTGCCCCGCCGCCGCCGGAATCGACTGAGCCCCTTGCGGAAATGAGGGTGCCGCGCCCCAAACTCCGACCGGCCGGACTGACCCGGCAGGCCAGTGCAGGTACTGCGACTTTGGGTTCGGCAGCTGGAATTGAACAGCTCAACAGTGAGGTCGGAACGTTCCAGCCCAAAACCACAGCGCCCAAAATCCCATCCTCGGCTTCGGTTGCACGGCAGGCCACAATCGACAATGCAATCAACCTGCGGAAACTGAACCTGATCGGGGTTTACGGCAGCCCATCCAATCGCCGCGCATTGGTTCGGCTGCCCAGCGGCAGGTACAAAAAGCTTAAGATCGGGGACAGGCTTGACGGCGGCAATGTCATTGCTATCAGCGACAATGAATTGCGCTATCAGAAACGCGGGCGAAACGTGGTTCTCAAGATGCCACGTGGTTAGGAGGCGGCCTGCGCGGGTGACCACGCAGGATTACCTTCTTGCATCAAGCTGCTGAAATTTCTCCACTTTCAATCTGCTCTCGCTCGATGGATTCGAACAGCGCCTTAAAGTTACC
Source organism: Ruegeria sp. CDSA221 (assembly GCF_059611825.1). NCBI lineage: Bacteria > Pseudomonadati > Pseudomonadota > Alphaproteobacteria > Rhodobacterales > Roseobacteraceae > Ruegeria > Ruegeria sp. CDSA221. Next base: position 53,477 of record NZ_JBXWPK010000006.1, on the reverse strand, counting down.
CTCGCCAAACCCATCGTCGCCTTTGCGCTGAATGAACTCGAAGAAAATCGGTCCGATGACCGTTTTCGAGAAGATTTGCAGCAGAATCCGGGTCTCACCTCCGTCCAGAACGCCCTCTCCATCAATCAGAATGCCGTGCTTCATCATCCGGCCCAACGGCTCTTCATGATCGACCACGCGGGTTTTAGACAACTCATAATAGGCTTCGTTCGGGCCGGGCATGAACTTCAGCCCCTTTTCGGCAATCGCATCGGTCGAGGCATAGATATCCTCGCTGCCCACAGCGATATGCTGGATGCCCTCGCCCTTGTATTTCTTCAAGTAGGAAACGATCTGCCCGGTTTCGCCGCGATCTTCGTTGATCGGAATGCGGATACGCCCGCATGGAGACGTCAGCGCGCGGCTAAAAAGACCGGTGAATTTGCCCTGAATGTCAAAAAAACGGATTTCACGGAAGTTGAACAAATCACCATAGAACTTGAACCACTTGTCCATATTGCCCTTGTAAACATTGTGGGTCAGGTGATCGAGATAATAGAACCCATCCCCCCGGGGCTTGGACTGTTCGGTCCATGTGAATTCCTGATTATAGGGCGATGTTTCGTAATATTGATCAATGAAATAGATCAACGATCCGCCAATCCCCTTGATCGCAGGTACATTCAGTGTCTTGTCTGCCGCGTCATAAGGTTCAGCCCCTTTCGCTACAGCGTGCTCATAGGCTTTCTGCGCATCCACGACGCGCCATCCCATCGCCGGAGCACAAGGGCCATGCTCGCCCACGAACCGGGCAGAATAGCTGTCGGGATCTGCATTCAGGATGTAAGTCACATCACCCTGTTGCCACAACTCAATCGCAGGCTTGTCCTTGTGGTGACCTACCAGCGCGAATCCCATCTTTGCGAACAGATCACGCAGCTCTTGCGGCTCGGGATGTGCGAACTCGACAAACTCGAACCCATCGGTTCCGGCGGGGTTTTCATCCGATATGATTGATTTCGGGGCGTTGTGAGGGAAAGGACCCATGGCGCGTCTCCGTTAATACAGGAATTTATTTGCTGATTTTAAAATACGTCTTAATCGGCACTTTTTTCGCGCATAGTTTTTCAATAACTTAAAAGGGCGCGCGTAATTTGCGCATAAGATTGGCCAATCACGGAGTTTTTCCGCACATGCTTGATTCTACTGATACGCGCCTGCTGTCAGCGCTGCAGAAAAACGCCCACCTAACAGCACATCAACTTGGAGAGATGTTGAACCTGTCGCCCAGTCAGGCTGGTCGCCGGCGCCAACGGCTGGAGGCTGAAGGGTATATCACCAGCTATGTCGCACGCCTCGATCCTCTAAAGTTAGGGTTGCAGGTGCAGGGTTTTGTTCAGGTTCATCTGAGTACGCACGGTCCCGAGCAATCTGAAGGCTTTGCCCGTATGGTCGAAACACGCGCCGAAATCACCAGCGCATGGACAATGACAGGTGAGGCCGATTATTTACTACATGTCTATTGCGACGATCTATCCGCGCTTAATCGCTTGCTTCATCAGGTAATCCTTCCACATCCTGCAGTGGCTCGGATACAAAGCCAAATCGTTATGGATCAGCTCAAACGCGACGCCCCCCTTCCCACCTGAGCGCATTGAAAGGACGATCATGGACAACTTCCTTTACCAGGCGACGATCTATCTGGCTGCGGCTGTGATCGCCGTGCCGCTTTCGGCGCGTCTGGGACTGGGCTCTGTACTGGGATATCTGGCCGCGGGCCTTGTCATAGGGCCGTTGTTCGGATTGGTGGGTGCGGAAACGGAAAACCTGCAGCATGTGGCTGAATTCGGCGTAGTCATGATGCTGTTCCTGATCGGACTTGAACTGGAACCGCGCGCTCTTTGGGATATGCGGGACAGGCTTTTGGGGCTTGGCGGCCTCCAGGTGCTTTTATCGACCGCAGTGATCGCCAGCGTCGCCATGTATGCAAATCATCCATGGTCCGTAGCCCTGGCAGTGGGGTTGACGCTTTCCCTGTCATCAACTGCGATTGTTTTGCAGACCCTGTCGGAAAAGGGCTTGATGAAAACGAACGGAGGACGGGCGACCTTTTCAGTACTGCTGACTCAGGACATCGCGGTCATACCAATCCTGGCACTGCTTCCACTGCTGGCTCTGCCTGCCATTCCCCAGATTGCAAATGACGGATCTATCAACCGCATATCCACGGGGCACCACGGCGCGGCGCATCATAGCTTGTCATTGGTCGAGGGGTTGCCAGGGTGGGCGGTAACGCTTGTCACCATTGCCGCGATCGGTTTCGTCATTCTCGCCGGAGTGTACCTGACCAGGCCCTTGTTCCGCTTTATTCATGCGACCCGCCTCCGCGAGATGTATACGGCGCTGGCGTTGATGATTGTGGTTGGCATTTCCTTCCTGATGACGCTGGTTGGCCTGTCACCCGCTCTGGGCGCGTTTCTTGCGGGTGTGGTGCTGGCCAGTTCCGAGTTCCGGCATGAAATGGAGAGCGACCTAGAGCCGTTCAAAGGCCTTTTCCTTGGTCTGTTTTTCATCACCGTTGGCGCAGGCATCGATGTCGCCTATTTCTTTGACGACCCCTTCGACCTGATCGGACTGGCCCTGTTGGTAATCTTGGTCAAAGGGATCATTCTGTTCCTGGTTGGCCGCGCCTTTAAACTGCGCGGGCGCGATCACTGGCTGTTTACACTGGGGCTGGCGCAAGCGGGTGAGTTCGGCTTTGTCCTGCTGGCGTTTTCGACCCAGCAGAATGTGATTCCAGGGGATCTGTCACAAAAACTTCTGATGATCATTGCGCTGACCATGCTGATCACGCCGCTTTTGTTCATCATTTATGATCTTCTCTCGCGCCGGATGGGGGATGGCACACCGGCACCCGAACCGGATGAGATCGACGAGAAAGGCCCGGTCATCATCGCCGGGATCGGGCGATTTGGTCAGATCGTCAATCGTCTGGTGCAGGCAAGCGGGTTCAAAACCATCGTTCTTGACCATAACATCGAAACCATCCAGCTGATGCGTCGCTTTGGCGTAAAAGGGTTCCTGGGGGATCCGACCCGTCCGGAACTGTTGCGCGCGGCCGGCCTTGAAAAAGCATCTGTTCTGGTGGCTGCGATGGATGATCGCAAGAAGGTGACGCGTCTTGTCGGCTATGCGCGCCGCCAGCGCCCAGACCTACACATCGTCGCGCGGGCACGGGATCGGACCCACGTGTATGAGCTGTATCAAGCCGGCGCGAACGACATTGTGCGCGAGACATTCGATGGCTCATTACGGGCCGGGCGATATGTGCTCGAGAATGTGGGTCTCAGCGAATACGAGGCAGCGCAGGCCGAACAGACTTTCTACCACCATGATCGCATGTCGGTTCGGGAACTGGCCGAACTGTGGATTCCCGGCTTGCCCACCGCCGAGAACAAGAAATACATCGAGCGTGCGCAGCAGCTGGAAAAAGACCTTGAGACCGAACTGCTGGAATTGGCGGAAGAAAACGACAAAAAATCGGCCTGACCTTCAACTCACCGTCAGGCCGCGCGGATCAACCGTCCGAGACGCCAGCTTCGGCAAAGGTCGCCATGCCGGAATGACAGGCAACAGCGCTTTTGAGGATATTGATCGCCAGCGCCCCGCCAGAGCCCTCACCCAGTCGCAGCCCCAGCTTCAGCAAAGGCTCTTTTCCGAGCTTGGCCAACACAGCGCCATGCGCACCTTCCGCGCTCTGGTGCCCGGCGATCGTGTGATCCAGCGCGCTCTCTGAAAGGTCAGACAGACACGCGGCGGCCGCTGAGCAGATAAAGCCATCCAGAATAACCGGAATGTGCAGCGCGCGTGCGGCGGCAATGGCTCCGGCCATAGCGGCGATCTCGCGTCCGCCCAGACGGCGCAGAATCTCTAGCCCATCGCCCGAACCGCCATGTAGCGTAACACCTTCGGCCACCACACGGGTTTTGTTTGCCAATCCCGCATCATCGACACCTGTTCCGCGACCAGTCCAATCGCCCGCCTCACCTCCGAACAAGGCGCAAGCAATCGCCGCTGCGGGGGTCGTGTTGCCGATACCCATTTCACCAACAACAAGAAGATCGGCGTCTGGTCTGACCGCAGTCCACCCGGTGCGCAGCGCCTGCAACAGGTCGTCCTCTGACATAGCTGGACCTGATGTGAAATCCGCGGTCGGTCGTTCAAGCTCCAGCGCGTGGACATCCATCGTTGCCCCAGCCGCCTCGGCCAGCTGGTTGATGGCCGCCCCGCCATGTTCAAAGTTCAACACCATCTGCACGGTCACTTCCGGCGGAAAGGCCGAAACACCTTGTGCTGTGACACCGTGGTTTCCGGCAAACACGATAACCTGCGGCGAGGTGATCTGCGGGCGGGCATCCCCGCGCCAGCCTGCATACCAGATTGCCAGGTCTTCCAACCGACCAAGCGCGCCCGGAGGTTTGGTCAGCTGCCCATTACGGTCAGTCGCCCCTTGCGCAGCGGCATCATCGGGCCCGGAGGCTTGCCGGACAGCTTCGCGGAAAGAATTCAGATTGTAAATTTCGGGCAGCATCCAAAGCCTCGTTGCATCAGAGTGGTCCTGCGTGTTTAACCGAAGCGATCAAACCGACAAGACCCTGAAAGGCGCAGGAGTGCTAAAAAACGACACCAAGCTCATTTCTGCCTGGGATATTCCGCTGGCTTTGGTCCTGTTGACGCGTTTGCCGGTGCCGCGGCTGCCTGACAGAGTGTTCTCGCGTCAGGCCAGCGCCGTTTGGGCCTTTCCATTGGCGGGGCTTGTTGTCGGCCTGTTGGCCTGTGCCGCAGGATGGATGGCGACGGCTATGGGGCTGCCGTCGATAGCGTGTGCCATACTTATCGTTCTTGTCCTGACCATCACCACCGGCGCGATGCACGAGGATGGGCTTGCAGATACCGCCGACGGGCTGTGGGGCGGTTTCACGCCTGAACGGCGGCTAGAGATCATGAAGGACAGCCACATCGGCACCTATGGCGTCCTTGCCCTGATTTCTTCGCAACTGCTGCGCGTGTCGTTGATTACTGCGATCCTTTCGAATGCGGGTTTTGCCACCATATTGGCCGCATGCATCGTTTCGCGGGCTATGATGCCTGTTATTATGTCCGTCCTTCCAAATGCCCGCCAATCAGGCCTTAGCCATTCAGTGGGCGCACCCGGGTCGACCGCGGTGATACTCGGCGGGGCCATGGCGCTGCTGCTCACTCTGCCCATAATCGGGTTGCAGGTGGTTTTCCCGGCGCTGATTGCCACTTTGTCTGCGGTGGCAATGGCGATGCTAGCCAAGGCCAAGATCGAGGGTCAGACCGGTGACATACTGGGCGCTACTCAACAACTGGCCGAGATAGGGTTTCTTATGGCCGTAGCTACGCAGGTTTAGTGGCCCCGATTTCAATAGGTGACTGCAATATAAAAAGGCCACCTCCTTGCGGGGATGGCCTTAAAACTTTGATTTTAGCAGGTTCAGGCCGCCGCTGCCGCGCGCGAGGTCAGAACCTCATCCACCTGCCTGGCCGCAGACACTTCGCCTGCGCCGGATACTGCCGCGACTTCGCGGGTCAGACGCTCAAGCGCGGCTTCATAAAGCTGACGTTCGGAATAGCTCTGTTCGCGCTGATCATCGGTGCGGTGCAGATCGCGGACAACTTCGGCAATCGAGATCAGATCACCCGAGTTGATCTTTTGTTCATATTCCTGTGCCCGGCGGGACCACATGGCACGCTTGACCTTGGCCTTGCCCTTCAGCGTTTTCATCGCTTGGCTGATGACATCTGGCGAGCTGAGCGACCGCAGACCAGACTCGGTCGCTTTGTTGGTCGGCACGCGCAGGGTCATTTTGTCTTTCTCAAAGGAAATGACGAACAGCTCGAGCGAGTATCCGGCAACTTCCTGCTCTTCGATCGAAATGATCTGACCGACACCATGGGCCGGGTAAACAACATAGTCGTTGGGGCGAAACTCAAGCTTCTTCGACTTAGACATACAGGTTCTTCCTTGGTTACGAGAGCGCGGGACAGACAACAAAACGACCCACCCCGTGCCAGTACGGCCCGGTCAGGTTGCTGTGTTTTCAACTAATCAGAACTCCAAAGCGAGCATACTTACGGAGTCATCCCCATCTCAATCAACGTTCAATTTCCGAGTATATCACAAAATTGAGACACTCGAAAGGCTGCCCCTTTCCACATGAAAGAAAGGTGTTAAGAAACAGATAGATAAGGTGCCATCTCACTGCTGAACTGACAAGTTCAGAGCGCGAATCGCTTAGCCGCCTTCGCCGGGGGCCTCAGAGAAGTATTTCTCCATCTTACCCTCTTCGCCATCACGCTCTTCTGCATCAGGCAGCGGGTCTTTCTTCGTCACGATCACCGGCCACTGCTCAGAGAACTTACGATTAAACTCGACCCATTGATCCATGCCTGGCTCAGTATCCGGACGGATCGCATCAGCGGGACATTCAGGTTCACATACTCCGCAATCGATGCATTCATCGGGATGGATGACCAGTGTATTCTCACCTTCGTAGAAACAATCCACCGGACACACTTCGACACAGTCGGTGTATTTGCAGGCGATGCAGTTTTCAGTGACAACATAGGTCATGGTGGATTTCCCGTTTGCGGTTTGGGCGTCTAGCTAAATCAGTATGGCGTCAGCTTCAAGATATGTTCAGCTATCTTGATTGCGAGAAAGATCAAGTAGACGTCGATCCTTCTTGGTGGGACGACCTTTTCCCTCATACCCTGGATTTCGCGGCTGCGTGTCCTGCTTTTCGGTCAAATCGGTATATAGTGTCTGCGCCTCGGTTGCCGGTCCGCGCCGATCACCCAGTTTTTCGATACGCACAACGCGCACAATCCGCCCCTGAGGGAAGGTCAGAACATCACCGGGGGCCACAGGCTGCGCCGGTTTCAGGATCCGGTTTCCGTTGACGCGGACATGGCCGCCACTGACCTGTTTGGCGGACAGGCTTCGGGTCTTGAAGAACCGAGCCTGCCACAGCCATTTATCGATCCGAAGCCGGGCCTCGGTCATCAGGCGTTAATTGCCTTCCTTCAAACCCATAAGCGCGGCCGCGAACGGGTTATCGGGATCAATGGGCTTTTCTTTCCTGGGCGGACGAGACGAGAAGGTCTTGGCACCCTGCGGCTTGCCACCTTTCTTGCCCTGCGGCTTGCCCCGGCCATCCTGAGGCTTACCGCGCGGCTTACCTTTGCCCTGCCCCTGCCGCTGTTCACGGCGTGGGCCTTGGTTGGCCTGACGCTGACGGCCCCAGGTGAAGGTATAGAAGACCTCAACCTCGGGTTCATCTGTTGCTGCTGTCGGCGCGGTGGCCTCGGCTGCTGCCTCGGTGCTTTCGGTGGCCTCGGCTGACGCCTCGGTGGGTGCGGCGACCTCTTCGGGGGTTCCCTCTGGTGCGGGTACTTCCTCGGAGGCAGCTGCTTCCGTGGCCTCTGCGGCAGGTAGCTCTGCCGGTGTGGGCTTAACCTTTTCACGCTCGGCGCGTTCGGCCTTGTAGCCCAGCCCCTGCATCAGGTCGGCGAATTGTTCCAGCGTCATACCGGTGATCGACAGCATGTCAGGCTTGGCCTCGAACCCACCACGGCTGTCTTCAGCGCGCAGCATGTCGGCCAGACGTTCCAGCATGTCGATCCGGATCGAGCGTTCGCCCGCATCGCGATAACCACACATAGTGTCATAACCGTCAGGTGCGCCTTTGGCGATGGGCACAGTAACAAGACCCGGAGGCGGCGCGTCGGGAAATTCCTGCAGGCCATTTGCCAATGCCCACAGAACAAGACGCAGACGCGTTGGGGCCGGTTTCAGCAGTAGCGGCATGAAAATGGTGAACTGACCAAAGCGGATACCGTGTTTGCGCAGCGCGCCACGGGCGTCCTGATCCAGATCCTTGACGTCTTGCGCGACACCTGCGCGCGGCAATACGCCTAGCGCCTCAACCATGCGGAAGGCAAAGCCCCTGGCCAGCCCATTGAGTTCTTCATCGCGCGACAGGTTCAGCAACGGCTCGAACAGTGCGGCCACTTTGCGGTCGATGAAATGCTGCAGGCGACGCTGAACTTTCTGTTCAACATCGGGGCCCGCGGCCTCGTCCACAAAAACCTCGACCAGCGGCTTGAGAGGCTCTGCCCCGGCAACCAGCTTGCCAACGGCATATTCACCCCACATCAGGCCACCCTGATCGGTAAAATCAATTTCGGTATCGGGTGCATTATAGAAGCGATCGGCACGCAGATGGAATTGCGGCGCGAGGGCTTGCAAGGACGCCGATTTCAAGGCTTTCGCCTCGGCTCCTTGCGCGCTTTTGTCCGGACTGAACCGGAACCCTTCCAGACGACCGACGAATTCACCTTCGACGGTCACTTCACCCTTGTCATTTACTTCGGCCAAAAGGGCCTCCTTCTGTTTGAGCCGGCGCAACAAAACGGATGTGCGCCGGTCCACAAATCTCTGAGTCAAACGGTCATGCAGAGCGTCTGACAGCCTGTCTTCTACAATGCGCGTCTCATCACGCCAATGGGATTCGTCACGCACCCAACCATTTCGTTGCGCAACGTAAGTCCAGGTGCGAATATATGCCAACCTTTTTGACAGTGCATCTATATCGCCATCCGTTCGGTCGATCCGGCGGATTTGCCGCGCCATAAAGTCATCCGGGATCGAACCACCTTCATGCAGGTGGCCAAAAATCACTTCGATCTGGCTGGCATGTTCGGCATGGCTGATGCCGCGAAAATCGGGGATTCGGCAAACATCCCACAACAAACGAACGGATTGCGGATCACTGGCACGGGCCGCAATTTCGGCAACTTGCGACAAGGATTTAAGCACATTCAGATCATCTGCCGGACGGGCTTTGATCAGGTGTTCGCTATCCGGGCTAATCTCGAGCGTGTGGATCAGAGCGTCAATCGAACCAAACTGCAAGGCGGCATTCCGCCAATTCAGTTTTTTCATCGGCGCAAAGCGGCTGTCCATAATGGCCTGCGCGACACCGTCGTCCAGAGGCGGCGCCTCGCCGGTCACGCCGAAGGTTCCATCGGACATTCCGCGCCCTGCGCGGCCAGCAATTTGGGCAAGCTCATTCGGGGCCAGGGGCCGCATGCGCCGGCCATCGAATTTGGTCAGGGACGAGAAGGCAACATGGTTCACATCCAAGTTCAACCCCATCCCGATGGCATCGGTGGCAACTAAATAGTCGACCTCACCATTCTGATAGAGCTCAACCTGTGCATTCCGTGTACGCGGGCTAAGCGCCCCCATGACCACAGCTGCCCCACCCTTTTGACGGCGTAGCAGCTCGGCGATGGCATAGACGTTGTCGACCGAAAACCCGACGATGGCGCTGCGCGGTGGCATGCGGCTGATTTTCTTGGAGCCGGCATAGACCAGTTGCGACATCCGCTCTCGCCGGACGAATTGTGCTTCGGGCACAAGTGCCGCGATGGGACCGCGCATGGTATCGGATCCCAGAAACAGGGTTTCATTGGTGCCGCGCGCGCGCAGCAACCTGTCGGTGAAGACGTGGCCGCGTTCCGGGTCGGCGCAGAGTTGGATTTCGTCGATAGCCACAAAATCGGCACCCATGCCTTCGGGCATCGCCTCGACCGTACAGACCCAATATTTCGCACGCGGCGGTACGATACGTTCTTCCCCGGTGATCAGCGCCACCACCGACGGTCCGCGAATGGCGACGATTTTGTCGTATACCTCGCGCGCAAGCAGGCGCAGCGGCAGGCCGATCACCCCCGTGCGGTACCCCAGCATACGTTCGATTGCGTAATGGGTTTTGCCTGTATTGGTCGGGCCAAGTACGGCCACGATTCGGGATGACCCGCTCACCTTTGCCCCCTGCCCCCGGTTCTCAGAGGGCCGAGCCCTCGACCTGGGCTTTCAGTCGATTCACTGCATTGGTTACTTCTTCGTAATGGGGATGTATAGCCAAGGCATGGGAATAGGCCGCAAATGCCTTTTCGGGCTGACCCAGAATCTCAAATATCAATCCAAGCCCGTAGATGGCCTCATAGTTATTCGGGTTCAGCGTCAGGGCATGTTCCAGATCTGCGGCAGCCATCCCGAACCTTTCGATCCCAAAAAACGCAGAGGCCCGCGCGTGCCAGCCTTCGGCGAAATCAGGCGCGTGGTCTGTCAGGGCCGTCAAATGCTCGATCGCGGCATAGGTGTCACCATCATCCAGTGCTTCGCGCCCACGCTCCAGCAGCAGATCGGCGGAGGCCGAACCAGATTGCGACCAGAGCGCCCGTAACTGGCGGTCGATTCCAGTCGCCTGGTCCGGTGTGGCCTGCGCAAGGTTCTGCAACAACTCGGCCTCGTCGCGGGAATCCTCCTGCTGCGCAAGGCAAGTGGAGGAAAACATGACTAGGACAAAAAGTGCCGCAACGGTACCTTTGAGATTGTTGATTGCATTGCTCATAACAAGTGTCAGTGTAGCGTTGCGACCGAGGATGTCCATTCACGGCGTACTAACAAAATGAGGAAGATCATGAGCGATTCATTGGAAAAAGCCGCAGCAGTGCTGAATGAGAAACTGTCGGGCGGCGATTTCGACGCATCGGCTAAATTTGCCATCGCGGATTTGGGCGCGATCGTAGTTGATGCAAGCGGCGCGCGCATCAGCGATGAAGAAACGGACGTGACTTTGAACGCTGATGCGGACACGTTCGAGCAAATTCTCAATGGTGATCTGGACCCGACAAGCGCCTTCATGGCCGGAAAACTGAGCATTGACGGCGACATGGGCGCGGCAATGAAACTCGCCTCGGCCCTGGCCTGATGGAATACCCGTCGGCCCCTTTGTTCGAAGACGTGGCTGGCGGCCCCGCTGGCGGTGTTGCACATTGGTTGAACACCGCCGACGGTACCCGAATTCGCGTGGCGCATTGGCGCCCCGAAGGTAAAGCGAACGGGACTGTCATGCTGTTTCCCGGTCGCACTGAATACATCGAAAAATACGGTGATGCAGCGAGTGAATTCGTCAAGCGTGGCTTTGCCGTGCTGGTGATCGACTGGCGGGGTCAGGGATTGGCAGACCGGTTGCTTGACGATCCGCGGGTTGGCCATGTCAATAAATTCACTGACTATCAGCAAGACGTAGATGTGTCGCTAGAGCTGGCCACAAAGCTTGATCTGCCCAGGCCCTGGCATGTTATCGGCCACTCTATGGGTGGTGCCATTGGATTGCGGGCAGTTTTGGAAAACGATTGTTTTGCTACCTGTGTTTTTACCGGTCCGATGTGGGGGATTTTCTTTACGCCCCTTATGAAACCCATCAGCCGGTTGACCGCAAATTGGGCCCCACGACTGGGGTTTGGCGAAAAGACGCCCCCAACCACATCACTGGACAGCTATGTTCTGACACAGCCTTTCGAAGGCAATAGCCTGACACGCGATCCTGCCATGTACAAAATGATGCAGGATCATCTGGCCAAGTATCCCGAACTGTCCCTTGGTGCGCCGTCGACGATCTGGCTGCGCGAGGCATTAGATGAATGCGACTGGTTGATGGTGCAGACTGCCCCAGCCATTCCATGCCTGACATATCTTGGCTCCCACGAGCAGATTGTGGACCGCAAGGCCATCCGCGCACGCATGGCAAACTGGCCCAACAGCACGTTGATCGAAATTCCAGACGGTGAACACGAAGTCCTGATGGAACCACCAGAGGTGCGCGACCCTGCATTTGACCAAATCGCCGCGCATTTCAAAGCTGCATAGACGGATCACCCCCTGGAACCGGCGCTTTCCCTTTGACTGTCCGCTTGTGATCCTCGCCGGTCGCGCCTAGATGTTTGCCAAAGCAGATTTTCGAGGTGATCCATGCGCGACCTTCCTTTTCCAGTACGTGACGCAAACGCGGTCGGCGGGGCCGATAATCTTGGCAACCTGCCGGAATGGGATCTGACGGATCTTTATGCTTCGGAAGACGCGGCCGAGCTTGCGCGTGACCTGGACTGGTTGGAAACCGAATGCGCCGCCTTTGCCGCAGATTACGAAGGCAATTTGGCGGATCTTGATGCCCAGGGCTTGCTGACCTGCGTGTTGCGGAACGAAAAGATCAATTCGATCGCCGGGCGTATCATGTCCTTTGCCGGACTGCGCTATTATCAGCTGACGACCGACGCCGAGCGCGCCAAGTTCCTCTCGGACATGCAGGAAAAGATCACTGTCTTTACCACGCCGCTGGTGTTCTTCACGCTGGAAATCAATCGCCTCGACGACGACGCGCTAAAAGCGCATTTCGACGCCAACACCGATCTGGCCCGTTACGAGCCCGTATTCCGCCGCATCCGCGCAATGAAACCCTATCAGCTATCTGACGAGCTAGAAAAATTCCTGCACGATCTGGGTGTTGTTGGCGATGCCTGGGAACGCCTGTTCGACGAGACCATCGCGGGCTTGACCTTTGATGTTGACGGAGAAGAGTTGAACATCGAAGGCACACTCAACCTACTGACCGAGCAGGACCGCAGCAAACGCGAAGCGGCTTCTCGCGAATTGGCCCGCGTGTTTCAGGACAACGTCAAGACCTTCGCGCGCGTTCACAACACGCAGGCCAAGGAAAAGGAAATCGTCGACCGCTGGCGCAATATGCCGACTGCGCAGACTGGTCGCCATCTGTCGAATGACGTCGAACCCGAGGTCGTCGAGGCCCTGCGCGAGGCGGTCGTGGCCGCTTATCCCAAACTGAGCCACCGGTATTACGAGCTAAAGCGCAAATGGCTGGGTCTGGACGTGATGCAGGTCTGGGATCGCAACGCCCCCCTGCCGATGGAAGACACGCAGATTGTCGGCTGGGATGACGCCGAGAAAACCGTGATGGATGCCTATGAGGCCTTTGATCCGCGTATGGGTGAGATCGCCGCGCCGTTCTTCTCGAAGGGTTGGATTGATGCCGCGGTGAAACCGGGCAAGGCGCCGGGCGCCTTTGCGCATCCCACCGTAACTGACGTCCACCCCTATGTGATGCTGAACTATCTGGGTAAGCCGCGCGATGTGATGACCCTGGCGCATGAGCTGGGCCATGGCGTTCATCAGGTGTTGGCCGCCGATCAGGGCGAGATGCTGTCATCCACCCCGCTGACGCTGGCCGAAACCGCTTCGGTTTTTGGTGAAATGCTGACCTTCCGCAAAATGCTGGACAAGGCCGAAACCCCTGAGCAGCGCAAGATTCTGCTGGCTGGCAAGGTCGAGGACATGATCAACACGGTCGTGCGCCAAATCGCGTTCTATGACTTCGAATGCAAATTGCACGCCGCCCGCCGCGAGGGCGAGTTGACCCCGGACGACATCAACGCCCTGTGGATGAGCGTTCAGGCCGAAAGCCTCGGCCCCGCATTTGAATTCATGGAAGGGTATGAGACGTTCTGGGCCTATATCCCACATTTCGTGCACTCGCCCTTCTACGTCTACGCCTACGCCTTTGGTGATGGCCTCGTGAACGCGCTCTATTCCGTCTACGAAAGCGGCGCGGACGGGTTCGAGGACAAGTATTTCGACATGCTGCGCGCCGGTGGATCAAAACACCACAAAGAGCTGCTGGCCCCGTTCGGTCTGGATGCCAGCGATCCCAAGTTCTGGGACAAAGGCCTGTCGATGATCTCGGGCTTTATTGACGAGTTGGAGGCGATGGAGGGCTGAAGCCGCCTGAAGCGGAGACGGTGATGTCTGCTTTGCGGACTTTGCTGCCGTACGCACCTAGTCACTTTGTAGCTCCTCTCGCACCTGCATGAGGATTTCTCCTAGTCGATTGAGGCCCGCTCCGTCAGGTCCAATTCCCCAGTAGGCATCCATTGGAGCATTCTCCGCAATGCGTGCGTTTCCCGTAGATAGGAGCAGTTCGCGCGGAAGCTCGTGGGTCTGGAACTTGCGTCTAACTGCGTCCAGCATGATTTCCTCTTTAATATCTTCCCAATCGCTTCGCAGTTGGATTTTTCTTGTCATACCTAGCGCCTTAGCGTCTTTTGGCTTTCCGCAAATTCTGATGCGTTCGCGATAATCTTCATCGTGAAACTTCATTGCTTGGAAGTAATGCTCAACGGTCCGCCACCACCGGTCACCAAAAGCGACACCATATGGCGCAAAGTTCGAAAACTCGGAGTAGGCGTCTGTTTGCGCGTAGAAATAGACTGTGTTCTCTGGCTCTTGGGTCATATGTGTATGACTGTCACAACTGACACAGTTTACAAGTAGGTTTGGGCTCGAACCGGTCATCTGACGGTTTCAGTAGGTCACCGGGTCGGTTCAGACGGCATCAAGGTCCGGCTAGCGGACAAACGAACGAATAGTCCGAATGTCCGCTTCGGGACGTCAGACACCTACGAATTCTTCCAGAGTATACCCGTTTTCATATATTTCGGTTTTGGTCCGAGACAGGCTCAAGGCCGATGTATTGCTGCCAAACAATCCAACTCCGGTTCCCAAGATACACGGCGCTCGCTTGAGGATCAGCCTGTCGATCAATCCTTCGACGAGCATCCATCCTGCGAACTCTCCTCCGCCGCACAAATATACCGGGCCATCAGATTCTCGGGCTATCTGCCGAATATCGTCTGGATCTGGCCGCTTTAGAACCGATACCTCGGATTTCTCAGGCAACTGAAACGTGTTTGAGAACACAATCGTGTTCATGTGCGGATATGGGTTCTGTCCGGGTTCTAGTCCGTATTCATAGCCAAACTCATAGGTCTTCCGGCCCATGATTGCTGTCTTGTAGCCTTCAAGCCGATTGGCATAGTCGTCGACAACGGGCCCTTCATGGGCGAATTTCGAAATGTCTCCAGACAACCCAGAGATAAACCCGTCAAGCGATACGGCGACGTCATAGATAATGGGATGCATCTGCTGCTCCTGTACAATGATTTCCAATGAAGCCAGTTAGCTTCGTGCAGCGTGGAAATTACTTGATCACTGACAGGGCACTCCTCAGATTGAACGCGTCACTAGATGAGTTTCGTGGTCTGGTCAACGTTGCGTCAAATGGGCATTCGAGCAAAAAGCAGCATCCTCTACTTTGGGCTCAAAGCAAACATAATAAACTCACCTCAACTGACTGTCCTTCGACCCGCGCCGGTTGATACCGCCGCGCATTTTGTGCGCCCCGTCACGTTCTTGCTGGCACTCGAGGCACAGTTTCACGCCAGGCAGTGCTGTGCGGCGCTTTTCGGGGATTGGTTCTTCGCATTCGGCACAATGGGTCAGGCTTTCGCCTACGGGCCGTTTCTGGGCCTGCATTCGGGCCAGCTCATCCGAAATGGATGCCTCGATCTGTTCGCTTACTGCGCCGTCGCGCGCCCAGCCACCTGCCATCGGGATGCCTCCTGTAAAGGTGTTAGCCGATTTTGCAGCGGTTCAAGAAGCGTGGCAAGTCATGGCAGCGCCACTGCATTCTCCAGCACACGGTCAATCACTTCCTGCGTGCCGCGTGAAAACTCAAGCGGGCACGGATATTCGGCACCCTCACGGACCGACCGACAAAAAGCTTCGACCTGCAGCTTATAGTGATCGTCCGCAGGGAAACGTGTGACCTGTATTTCCAGGCCGGGGCGGTGCAATTCGACACGCGCCTCTCCGAACACACGCGGATTGAACGGCGCAGTCAGCCGGATCATGCCGCGGTCGCCATGAAACACCATCTCTTGATGCGGATGCATTCGGATCGAGACATAGCTGGAATAGGTGAAATTCGGGAATTGAGCGCGAATCTCGGTAAAAGCGTCGACCCCATCCTCCCACCGGATGGCGGATTCGACCTGAACAGGCTCCTGCCCGGTGACAAAGCGCGCGCTGCCAATCACATAGACGCCAATATCACGCAGCCCACCTCCGCCGGTCTCAGCCCGGTTGCGAATGTTTGCCGTATCCGCCCGGCTGTCAAAGCTGAACGCACCCGTCACATGGGCCAAATTCCCGATCGCCTTGTCGGCGATCAGCTTGCGTACAAACTTCCATTGAGGGTGTTGGACGATCATATAAGCCTCGGCCGCCAACAATCCGGTCTCATCCCGTTTGTTGATCAATGGGGCAAATTCGGACACCGTCATCGCCATCGGCTTTTCACACAGCACATGCTTACCGGCGTCCAGTGCCTTGAGGCTCCATTCGACATGCAAATGGTTGGGCAGCGGGATGTAAACGGCCTCAATCTGCGGGTCGTTCAGCAACGCATCATAGCTGTCATAGACCGTCAAATCCGGGCAAAAGGCCTGAAACGGTTCAGCTTTGGCCGGGTCGGATGTCGCAAGGCCTGCCAGACGCGCGCCCTCAGCTGCGTGGATTGCAGGGGCCATATATTGCCGCGCGAATTTCGCAGCTCCCAATACGCCCCAATTCACCGGATTCTGCATCATGGACACCCCCTATGGCTTTGATCCGGTCTGTTGTAATCGCCCTCAGTCCGAGTGTCATTAGCGCTAACACAAATAGAAAACCCGGCGCGACCAATGTCGCACCGGGCCCGTTCAAATAACGAAGAGGTCAGGCTGTGGCCAGCATCCCTTTTTCGCGGGCAAGCTCACGCATCTTCTTCTGAAGTTTCTCAAAAGCGCGGACTTCAATCTGGCGAATGCGTTCGCGACTGACATTATACTGCGTACTCAGCTCTTCCAGTGTGACGGCCTGATCCATCAGGCGGCGTTGGGTCAGAATGTCTTTTTCCCGGTCATTCAAAACTTCAAGAGCAGCCGCCAACAGCTCGCGGCGGGCGTCGAGCTCATCGCGGGCCTCATAATCGCCCGCCTGATCGGCATCCTCGTCCTCAAGCCAGTCCTGCCATTGCATGGTGCCTTCGCCCTCGGACCCGACGGTCGCATTCAGAGAGGCGTCGCCACCGGACATCCGGCGGTTCATGCTGATCACTTCTGCTTCGGTCACACCAAGGTCATTTGCGATCCGGGCCACGTTTTCCGGACGTAGGTCGCCCTCTTCAAGCGCACCGATGCGTGCCTTTGCTTTGCGCAAGTTGAAAAACAGCTTTTTCTGCGCCGAGGTTGTACCCAGTTTGACCAAAGACCATGACCGCAGAATGTATTCCTGAATCGAGGCGCGAATCCACCACATGGCATAGGTCGCCAGCCGGAATCCTTTTTCCGGGTCAAACCGTTTCACGGCCTGCATAAGACCGACATTGGCCTCGGAGATCACTTCGGCCTGTGGCAGCCCATAACCGCGATAACCCATAGCGATCTTGGCCGCCAACCGTAGGTGGGAGGTCACCATTTTATGTGCAGCTTCAGTATCTTGCTTCTCAACCCAGCTTTTGGCCAGCATGTATTCTTCTTCTGGCTCCAGCAGGGGAAACTTACGAATTTCCTGCATATAGCGGTTCAGCCCGCCTTCCGGCGTCGGCGCGGGGAGATTTGCGTAATTGGCCATGTTTCTTGTCCCTCCGACAAATGTTTAAGTCGTTAACATGGATATGGGAGGTCGTCCCGATCCGTTCAAGAGGTACCGTTAACAGTTTGAAATTAACGTTTGATAAAGGAAACCTAAGAAAACGTTATTCACGTAACTTTGCTTATTATGTCAGCGGTGTGCGCAGCTGTTCAATCAGATTTTCCATATCATCCGGCAACACAGCCTCGAAGCGAAGGTTTTCACCTGAAATCGGGTGCTCAAAACCCAAAACCGCAGCATGAAGCGCCTGACGAGGAAAGTCTCGTACGGCCTCTGCGGCAGACGCGCTAAAGGCTTTAGCTGCGAGTTTCCGCTTGCCCCCATAAACCGGATCACCGACCAGACCATGACCGGCATGGGTCATGTGAACCCGAATCTGATGCGTGCGGCCTGTTTCCAGCCAGCATTCGATCAGAGCCAGCCCTTGCGGGGCCCCAAACGTTTCGACCAGACGGGCGCGCGTGACAGCGTGGCGCCCACCGTGAAACAGCACGGCCTGCCGTTGCCGGTCTGTTTTGTGACGGGCCAGCTGAGTGGTGATCCGCATGATATTTCCGGGTTCAAAACTGACACCTTTGACACCGCGCAACCGGGGATCATTGGCATCCGGGACACCGTAACAAATGGCACGATAATAGCGTTCGACACTATGCGCCTCGAACTGCGCGGCAAGCCCGTGATGGGCCGCGTCGGATTTGGCCACCACCAGCAACCCGCTGGTTTCCTTGTCGATACGGTGCACAATGCCGGGGCGTTTGACCCCGCCCACACCGGACAGGTCATCACCGCAGTGATGCAACAACGCATTAACCAATGTCCCGTTCGGAGAACCCGGCGCAGGATGCACAACCATACCCGCCGGTTTATTGATCACGATCAGGTCGGCATCCTCGAACACGACCTCCAGCGGGATGTCTTCGGGGCCGATATGGCTGTCTTCGGCCTCGGCCACGGTGATCGCCACCACTGCGCCTTCGGCCACCTTGGCCTTGGGGTCGCGGGTGGCGGTTCCGTTGATCATCACGGCCCCCTCTTCGATTAACTTCCCCAATCGGGTCCGCGACAGGCTTTCCCCCGCTGGCACATCGCGGGAAAGCGCCTTATCAAGGCGGGGCGGCGGATCGGCCGCGATTTGAAACTCAATCTGGCGAGTGCCCATGACTGTCCCTTCCGAACCCCAAGAACCGCAGGAAACGCCGCAGCTTCGCCTGCTGCGGAGAATGGTCATGCTGCTGACCGCGGTGATGATTGGCGGGGTTCTAGTGACATTCGCACTGATTGTCATCCGGCTATCGGACCGGACCCCCACCCTGCCCGATCAGGTTGAGTTGCCCGATGGCGCAACAGCGCAGGCGGTCACCATTGGAAACAACTGGTTTGCGGTTGTGACTGATGACAATCGCATCCTGCTCTTTGACAAAACCACTGGCCGGCAGCGCCAGGAAATTACCGTCGAATAAGGGCTTAACCCTCTAGCGCCATGCGAAACACGATCTCGGATGCCTGGCGCAGCGCCTGATATTCCGCGGCTGTGTCCCGGCGAAACGACTGATCATGCATGCTCAACCTGACAGGGGCAAAAAGCTGCGTCCGGTCGGGAAAAAACTCTTGATGAAAACTCACATCTTCATTTGCCATAAACGCGTCCAGCCAGGCGCGTTCATCCGGTTCAAGCACATCATTCTTACGCATCATCACGGGATCATCGACAGCCCGACGTCGCAACTGACGACTTTTCTTGCGTCCCATAGCCCTAGTGACCACACCAAACGCCTCACACGCGGCTCTTGAATGCGAAGGATTGGACGATGTTTCGGTCTTGCTGTCCAAGGGCAGTTGGACGCCGATGCGATCCAGAAAATCATCGATAATGTTGCCATTAGCCATTTCAGAGCGCTCATACAGCATAGGCACCAACGAGACGCCCGGAAAAGCTGACCTTATCTGAGCCGCAGCACTGGCAAAGCTGAAACGCTCAGGATGCGCACGTATCTCGTCCAGCTGGGTACGAATATATTCAGAACCGCCCCCGGCAAGCCTGCCGTTCTTTGCCCTTTGTTTGTAGTCGGCTTCGAAAAAGTCAGAATATCTACGGCAGTAGAAAGCAATCCTCATCTCACGCGCGGGGATCTCAGCGAAAATCTCGGCCAGTTTGTGCAGATCGACTGAGTACAACATCTCAGACGATACCAAGCATGCCTTATCCTCATGCTCAGCATATTCCCTTGCCATCGCTTCGCGCAGGGCGGTGACCGGCTGTTCGGTTTGGTTCATGTGGAAGGCAATCAGGTTATGACTGCTGGCCAGACGCCCCTGCCCCTCGGTTCGCCTGCGGCCCGTTTCCATATAGTGTAATCCGGCCCCAGCCATCACTTGACCGTTTTTGCGAACAAACCCCTGTAACGCAGTCGACCCAGTCTTGGGCATTCCTATGTGTAGCCAGAGCATGAAACGTTCCTATTCGCCAAGCGACCTCAGGTCTCGGCCTTGGCTGAGAACCCGGCGGTCATCTGACGCATGAGGTCTTGCATCTCGGGTTGTTCGCGCAACTGGGCAACCTGTTGGCGATGCAGATCGCAGGTCATATGGTGCAGGCGGGCCGTCTCAGCGTCTGACAGCATTTCGTAATACAAAGCCCGTTTCCGATCGAGGATTGTGTCGATCGAGGTCTCAGTTTCGGCGTTTTGGTTCATCATGTTCCAATATTCCATCCCAAGGCTTTCCCCCAGATGATGGGCCCGACCACGCATTTTCTTGACCAGATAACTTTCACAGGATTTCAAAGCATAGTGATTGATCTGAACATGCTCGTACCCGACGGAGTCCCGCGCCGATCGCCAACTGGCAGTAAAATACCTTTCGGGCATCGGTTGACCGGATCCGTTGTACCAATGGCATTCTTCCATCGTTTCAACGGTCGGCCTTTTCGGTCGATGGACACCGAGCGCATCCCACAGGCCGCGTTGGAACATGGTCTTAAAGCCCCAAGCTTGCGGCGGTCGAAAAATACGCTCAGGTGCAGCTTGGCGAAACTGATCCGACAGGAAACGGTCCTCGTACCGAACAATGCCGGCGTTTCCGAATAGACGCCAAGTCATTGAAATCGTTTTTGCATCCGGCATGGCACCCGTCAGCGCACGCAATGTATGGTCGCCGGTTCTGACGTTAATATGTTCATCCGCGTCGATAACGATCACCCAATCCTGTGGACGGGCCACTTCCATTTTCAGAAAGGCGTTATAGGCGCGTTTTTGCGGGCTGGTCTGACGTCTCGAGTTGTTGTCGACATGCGTGACAATGCCAAGGTCATGCAATCGCTGCAGCAAGGCATCTGTACCATCGGTACAGTCATTGGTCATGACCACAATCTGGTCCACACCAATGGCACGATTATGGGCGATCCATTCAAGAACGAATGGTCCTTCGTTCTTCATAGGGGTAACGCTGATATATCGAGGATCCTGTTCGGCCATACCTGACTGCCCTGCTTGTTTTCATTGCCCCGGTGGTATCGGAGATTTGTTTAAGATTTTGACCGCAAACTACCGGTATTCAAGCCGGTCACCAAGAGAAATCCGTCAATTTTCCACCTGCACGTTTCAGCTGATTGGAATATCGTTTAAGGGTTGGGCACAGCGCGTGGGCCTTGGAAAGATGAACGCGCGCATTCTGCTTTTCACCTCGTTGCAGATATATCCTGCCGGCCTCGCCTTGAATCGCCGCTGTATTGTCATCCAGTTCCGCAGCCTGAATAATTTGGTTTTGCCCCTGTTCTTCGGCCCCGTTCCTTTCAAGGTATTGCCCCATCGCAAAGACCAGAAATGGGTTGCCCGGATCACAGGCCAACGCATCTGCCATGGCCAGCCTTCCGTTTGCAAAATCTCCATCTTTCTCATACAGTTCGGCCAGTCGCTTTAAGTATAACGGGTTATCCGGAAGGCGCTTGGCCACTTTCCGCGCAATATCCAAAGACTGCGCCAAAGATGTATCTCCCAAATGCAAACGCAGCAAAGATTGCACCCCTTCAAAGCGCGGGTCTTCGCGGGAAATGCGAACATCCTCGGGCAACTGAGTTGAGCTTTCTAGCCCGTCAGCCAAAGTCTGCAAGCGGGATCGGTTGGAGGTTAGACGGCGCGCCCTTTGATCTACGGACAGACTAGCCCAATCCAATAGGATCAGGTCGAAATTACAGGGCGGGCGACCCAGTACCTTCCTCTGCGCAACGTGCGCATTGTAGTTGAACCAAGGCCTCCGAACAGCCTTCTGCATCACCCAATCCATTGGCGGCATTGCGCGCTGCGCAATCTGTTCACGATACAAAAGCCGAGAGCCAAATATGATGACATCCGGGCGCATTGGTTTTGTCCAAAACGCCCTGCTGAACACCTGCGCAGCCTTCCAGCGTTTCTTCTGCCCTCCAAATATCGCGGCTTGAAGTGCAGTTACGACAGCAAAATCTTCGGGCCAGATATGCGGGTTTTCGAAGGCTGCTTCAGTCATCTCTAACGCTTCGGCCCAACGATTCAGATAAAAGTAATTCAACGCCTGAAGAAGTGGAAGGAATGCATTATCCGAACCTGCATCCATCAACGGCTGCACCAGTTCCAATGCCTCTTCGGCCCGATCTCCCGCGCCCAAACCATGAAGATAAAACGAAGCCTTGGCATAGATATGAGCGGCTTCTGAGAGATTCAGAAATTCTTCTGGACCGCGGTGCAGGCGTGCGATCACTTGTTCGTTGGCGCGTTTGACTTCATCTTCGTTCAAAACATCGCGAAAAACTTTTCCCTGCTGCCCTGAAATTCGCGCCGCTGCCATGGAAAAGGCGGAAACGTACGGCGCTATCAACTGATCCGCGCGCGACATGGTATAGAGCTCCAGAAAGTCTCGTTGTGCACGGGTCAGACTGGAAAGATCCGCGATATCTGACATTTGCATAAGGTGCGGAAACTGCACTTGGAATCGGGCCACAAGCTCGGGCTGATCTGAAAACATGATCGCGGCACACCCTGCGTTTTTTCCAAGATGCGCCGCATACAGTTCTTCCGGTTCGATCTTTGCCGGCCAGGTCGTATGCTTCCACGGCAGGCCATTCAGGATGTCGCCACGGCGAATGTGATAGGCCGACACCCCCTTGCCACTTAGTTTGACATCTGCCTTTTCCATGATCGTCCGGATTTCATCCGTGAACCCGATCCGATGGATGAACTCTCGGTACCGGGGACGGATCTGCTCGATATCTTCCCATTGAAAGGCCAGAACCTCAAAGCCTTCCTCGACGACAACAGAGCGGCCGGTATTCAGATGGGATATCAGCCGATCCGGTGTCGCATCGCCCTGAAACGACCATATCGGCAGGGAGTTCTCGCCTAGAGCATCAAAGGATTCGGTGCTCAGGAAATGCTCATCCATCCACTCTTGTGAGAACAATTCTTGCGGCTGGTCCAGCTCTGGCGCATCCGCACCTTTGGGAAACCAGTTGACCCGATAGCTGGTGTCAAAATCCTCGGCCAACCGGATGCAGGTCAGCATCATCAGCAACCGGGCACCCATCCGGTCTTTGCGCTGGCCGATAAAGACCCCCTTTTCGGGCTTCATGAGGCTGCTTCGGCCAAGGCTGCGCGCCGCAGCCGTCGGAACCTCTGCCTTGCTTGCGCAACAAGCTGTGGGTGACGTTCGCCGCCAATCGCCTCGATCCCACGCATATACAAAGGCAGTCGCCGCCGCGCCCGCATCATCCGGTAATAGGCCTGGGGTTCCAGTGTGCCGTCCATCGCCTCGAGCATAACCGGCTTCAGTATATCCAATTTGCGCAGCATCGGGGCCGCGAAATGGTTTGAAAACCATGTCTTCAGCAGCACGACATTATCGCCTTTCAATCGAGTCACCTGCTGGCGATCAAGATCAAAAAAGGGATCATAGAAAACGTAGGCCTTCCCCACATTTTCAACGGTTTGCGTGGCATCGCTAAAGGGAAGATCCCAGTCTTGCACCTGCCCGAACCGATACCGGGTCTCCCACGGGACCAGCCGTTCATCCAGCGTTGTCTGCGGATTGAAAGCGATGACATTGGCGCCGGGAACAAGGGCCGAGAATGTCAGCGCTCCAAATCCGCCCATCGAAGCGCCCGCAAACACAACCTGATCAAACTGTGCAAAAAAACCCTGATCCGCTTGGGTCTGAAAATACGAGATGATCTCGGGATCGCGGTACCAGGCTTTGGTCCGCGCAAATATCCCCATATGGGACCAGCCTTCGTCACGGAAGAACTTCCAGCCCCAGGGTTCGCGGGAAAAAGACAGGTCGTTGGCATTGGCAATGTTGTCAAAGCTGACCACAAGCCGGGACGCAGACCTTTGGTGAAACAAAACCGAGTGTCTGTTCAGCTTTTGCAGAAACCCGGTCCCGTCCCCACCTGGATACAGCTCGACAAACCAAGGGGGCGCAGGGTCTGTCAGAATCCGTTCATACCCCGTCTTACGATCGGGGTGATCAGGCTTGAGCTGCTCTTTTGAAAGGTCTTCTGCCATGGTGATCAGACCAGATTTTCCGCAAGCCAGAGGCGGAAATCCACCCAGTCAGGCCGCAACTTGATCTCTGATATCTTGGCGCGATGCCAGTCACATGCCTTCGCGTGCAGGCGGCCGAGTTCTTCATCGGCTTTCAGTTCGGCCAGCAATGGGGCCGCGCGATGCGCTGCTGGCAGTATCGAGTGATCTGTTTCTTTGTTGGCATTCATGTCCTGCCAATAGGCTTGCCCTTGGTCTACGCGGATATGATTGGTCCGGCCCCGATCCCTTTTTACCAGAAACCCATCCAAAGACCGGACGGAATAGTGATGAATCCGCCCCAGCGAATGATCAAATTTCCGCCATGCGCGCCACCCAACCTTCTCGGACGGAAACAGCCTGCCACCGGCATCGGACCAAGCGATTTCGCTTTCTTTCCCTTCTTCGACCCCTTTCGGGCGATGCGGGCCGAACCGCGTAAATTTTCCGTTGTTACGAAACAGGGTTTTCAGACCATAGGCCCGGCCGGAATGATACGGGAATTCCTGATCCCCCATCGAAAAGGACTCGGTCACAGGTTTGTCTTCAAAGCTGATATTCCCCGAACTACCAAACAATTTCCACGCGAATGAGATCGCATCCACCGGCTTTCCGGCCCGCTGTTCGGTTTCTGCGATCAGCGCCGCAAAGCTGTTGTCACCGCAGCGGATGTTCCAGAATTCATCAACATCCAGACACATCAGCCAGTCGGCCTCTTTCACTTTGGGCTGACGCCGCGCGCGCCTTAGCATCTGGTGCTGCGGGTTTCCCCCTTCTTTGACCTCGTTCGGTACATGTGTGGCAAGACCCAATTCCTGCAGCCTGCGGGCAATGGCATCCGTGCCGTCTTCACAGCTATTGGTGAAGATCACAAAGTGATCGACTCCCAGTGTTTTGTGGAATGCGACCCATTCCAGCATATAGGGGCCTTCGTTCTTCATCGTCGTGAATACGGTGAGCGCCTGAGACATGTATTTCCTGCCATAACTTCTTTGCCCAAGTCATACACAACCCGGCAAGCACGGGCGAGATGGGATTTGGGTGCAAAAGAAATACTGCGCGAAACTGGTGCAAAGCTACACCCACTGGGTAGGGATCATACTATTTCGAATGAATATCCAAGTGGTTGAAGCGGCTAACCTTAATCACGCCAAAATGCGCCTACTCTTTCTTTGGTTGCAGCAGGACGCATTTGGCTGGTTCAAGGTTAGTCGGTTCTGAATCGTCGCGAACCAGGTCAGAATCTCAGCGACAGACATGACATTCCGCCATCCAGTTTGGCGCATTCCACATTGTCGATTTCGACCACATCATAACCGTTCTGGCGCAACATCTCGGTGGTACGCGGGAAGCCGGCCGGAGCCAGGACAAATTGGTTGAACCGGATCGAGTTTGCAGCGGCTTCTTCGCCTTCTGCCACATGCAGAACCCGATACCCTTCGAAGCAGCCGGATGCGTCCAGCCGCTTCGTGGACAGGATGGTTTCCCCATCCAGCAACGAACAATCCGTTTTGAAGTGCAACACGCCCGGTGGTGTAAAAACCTCGCGTACGGTGTGGCCCCAGTCGGAAACGATTTCGGTCAGCTCTGTGACACCGGCCGCATCGGTCCGATCTGACCGGCCAACCAGAATTTCGCGACCCGTTACCAGAATGTCCCCGCCTTCAATATGGCCGGGCCCAGCGATCTGCCGAACCTCGTCATAAACGCCGCGGATTGTCGGCTCCATCTCGGCCACCTCACCCATGCGGCTGGGTGCACCGGGGCGCATCATCACCGCACCCTGAGGAAGACACAGTGTGGTATCTTCGACAAAGACGGCATCCGGATACGTCTCAAGGGGAGCCAGTTCGATAACCTCTGCTCCGGTTTTCTTGAGGGTTTCAACATAATGCGCATGAGATGCAAGCATTCGGTCTAGGTCCGGCGTACCGATATCTTCTGCACGCAGACCATCGGTGATGGACGCTGCTGGGCGACGGGTGATCGCGCGCGAGAATTCATAGGTCGGGTCAGTCATTTTCGGTCTCACTTTTCATCAAGAGTGTGATTGGTTGGGCGCGCGGATTTCAACAAGCCGCGGGCCATCTTGGGATTGTGCAGACGACATAGCTTGGGCCACGTCCAACGGGTCGGGGCCAGTGCGCCAGAACGGCATGCCGCACGACCGGGCGACGCTTTCAAAATCCGGTGGGGTCGGATCGCATCCCAGCACAGTCACACCGACCGCCTGCATTGATGTGGCGATTTCCTGATAACCGTGGTTGTTCCAGATCACGAAGGTGATCGGCAGTTTTTCATCAACGGCGCACATCAGCTCAGGAAGGCTGAACTGCGCCCCGCCGTCGCCTGCGATACAAATGACCGGAGCGTCAGGGTCCGCCAATGCAGCGCCGATCGCGGCGGGTATGCCATATCCAAGCGCTCCGAACCCGGTCGCGGCGTTGAACCACCCGCCGGGCCGATCATGATCGTAGTACAGGTTTCCTGCATAGATCGGATAAGCAGAATCGCCCACCATGATCGCGTTAGGGACTGCATCGCGCATGGCGTTCAGCATTGCCAGTAACGCCTGCATTTCCGGCCCGATTTCTTCGACCGCGTTCTGCCGCGAAGTAGCCGCGCGCGCGGCACCGTTTGCCGACTTGGGCGATGCGGCAAACCGATCCACAAGCTCGGCCGCTGCCATCGCCGCATCACCAACAATGGCGATGTCCGCCGCGTGGCGCTTCAGCTGATCGGGGCATAGGTCCAAACGGATCAGGGATGGCATTTCAGCCATCGTGCCGGTGGCGTACATATCGTAGTCCGTCTGGCCCAGCTCAGTCCCCAAAGCCAGAACCACGTCGGCCTGTTCAATCAAAGCGCGCACTGAATTCAGGCTTGGGCTTGCAGGCACGCTCAACGGGTGATCGTACATCAACCCGCGCGCATTCACGGTTTGAACAACCGGCGCATCCAGCGCTTCGGCCAGCTGCCGGATCGGCCTGCCCGCGCTGCGCGCACCGCCGCCGACCAGAATGACCGGCGCTTTTGCCGACCCCAGTAGCTTGGCAGCACGGTCAAGAAGCGCCGGATCAAGAGACTTATCGACGGGACCTTTCGCAGAATCGGTCGGACCAGCAAACTCGTCCCCCGCAACGTCTAGCGGGATTTCGATATGTGTTGGCCCTGGGCGACCGGATTGAAACGGGGCGAAGGCGCAGTCCAATGCGGCTGCTAGTTCAACTGACTTTTCAACTCGGTCCGATGACAGAGCGACTGTTCGCGCCATCGCTCGTTGATCCGGTAACTCATGCAAGTGACCAAGCCCTTTGCCAAGACTGGACAACGTGTTGACCCCAGACACAACCAGCATCGGAACGCTGTCTGCCCGAGCCTGCCCCATCGCCGTGAGTGTATTGGTCAGACCGGGGCCGGTAATCACAAAGGCAACGCCGGGCTTGCCGGATACCCTGGCATAACCATCAGCCATGAACCCTGCCCCCTGCTCGTGTCGTGGGGTGACATGGCGAATGCCCGATGCGGCCAGCCCGCGGTACAGTTCGACCGTATGCACGCCGGGGATGCCAAACACGGTATCCACATCGCGCCTGACCAGTTGATCAACCAGCGCCTCACCAATGCTCGTCATGCGTTTTCCAGTTGCAGTTGGGTCGCGTGGGCAACGATCCGGTCACAGGCTTCGGTAAAGATCGCGTCGTCCACCGTCAGCGCGATACGGACCCAGTTATCAACCGTGTCACCGAAAGACGGCCCCGGCATCACCGCGACTTTGCCATGTTCGAGCAGATGAAAGGCGTACTCGTTTCCATTCATCCCGGTGGCCGAGACATCAATCATCGCAAACATACCTGCCTGTGGAAGATGCACACGCAGATGTGTCTCGTTCGGCAGCCTGTCGTTCAGCATCCAGGCGCGGCGGGCGTACCGTTGCGCCATGCCTTCGGCCACGGTTGATCCGTTGCGAATGGCCGTCTCGGTCATGTCGGCGATGAAGGGCTGATTTCCAAACAGCATGGTTTCCGACAGCGACAAAAGGCGCGCGGTAAATTCCTCGGGGCCAATGCACCAACCGCTGCGGAATCCGGGGGCGGCATGGGATTTTGATATCGACGAGACGACGATCACCCGATCCGCCAACTCGGACCGCGACAGCGGTGAGGTAAACACAGATCCGTCAAAGATCAGTTCTTCATAAACCTCATCAGAAATGATCCATAGATCATGCTCGATGGCCAGCTTGCCGATTGCGTCTATGTCTTCGCGTGTCAGGATCGACCCGGTAGGATTATGCGGTGTGGTCAACAAAAGCGCAGTGGTCTTCGCGGTAATCCTGTCCGCGATATCATCCGCAGAAATACGAAAACCGTTTTCCGGCCGCAATGGTACCGGCACAATATCCGCACCGCTTGCGCGTACCACACCTTGATAGGTTGCATACATCGGATCGCCCACCAGCACCTCACAACCCGCCTCGGCCACGCCCATCAGGACGGTAAAAAGCGAGGTCTGGGTGCCTGGAAAACACAGCACTTGATTATCCGTGATCGTGCGCCCGGATCTGGCCGAATAACGATCGGCCAGTGCAGAGCGCAGTCCAGCCTCACCACGCCCATTGGAGTAGTTAGTACGCCCGGCGCGCAAAGCGTCCACAGCGCTTTCCACCAGTTCGGCGGGCGTTGGCACATCCGGCTCGCCAATGGTCAATTCGATGATATCCTGCCCCTGCTCGACAAGTTCCTTGGCCTTGAGATAAACTTCCCATTTGGCGCCACCCAGGCCGGCAAGGCGTTCGGTAATCGCTGTTTTCTTCATGTCTGCCTCTGCTCAAGATCCGTCAATTCAACACCGATAATTGCCCCAACCGATGCCAGCCCAATCTCGGGCAGCTCATCCGGCTCAAAGGCGTATGGCAGGGCGCCGCCTTCCATCCACAAGCCGTCGACCACGGCGTTGCATGCGATAGCCAACCTGCGCAGTTCCGCCGGGCTGGCTGGTATGCCTACCTCGTTCAGCGCATCAGCAATGAGTGATTCCAAGCGGTCACGAAAATCCCGATATGTCTGTTCATGGATCGCCTGCATTTTGTCGTCCGCCAGAACTTTGTTCAAAAAGCCCGCCCATAGGGACACTGACCCCGGATCGACCACCGGATGGGTCAACCCGGTCGTTACAAACGTCGCCAGCCGCAATCTAGCTGTGCTATAATCTCCGTCTGCAGGGGCCGACGTCATATCCGTCAGTCGCCGCATATGAAAGTCATAAGCTGCTGTAATTAAATCTTCTTTCGAAGAAAAATAGTGCCGGATCAGACCCTGAGTTACACTGGCCCGCTCGGCAATCGCCCGAACGGTCGCACCTTGCAAACCTTGCTCAGCGATCAAAGACAGCGTGGCCTGGATCAGCGCCTCTTTGCGCTGCTCCGCGGGTTCTCGCTTGAATTTTGTTGCGTGATCCGACATCTATCTTTCCAAAAATTATAATTATACAGTTGCATAATTGTAGGGATTTGCTAAAGCTGCAAGTAAAAAAACGGTTGAGAGGGATGAAACTGCAAAATGAACGCTGACCCAGAAACCACGCCGGATGAAGCCATTCGGGTCACTGACTTGCACAAGTCTTTTGGCTCGCTCGAAGTTCTCAAAGGCGTTTCACTTACTGCCCATCAGGGTGATGTCGTCGCCATCATCGGAGGCAGTGGTTCGGGGAAATCCACGTTCCTTCGCTGTATCAATTTCCTTGAAACGCCCAGTTCCGGAGAAATCGTCGTAAACGGCGAGCCGATTGAGATGCGCCCGGATGGCACGCCTAAGGACCGGCGTCAGCTGGAACGCATCCGCACCCGACTGGCAATGGTGTTTCAGGCCTTCAACCTTTGGACCCACCGCACGTTGCTGGAAAATGTCATCGAGGTGCCCGTTCACGTGCTGAAAGTGCCGCGGGACGAGGCGATCAAACGCGCGCACCAGCTGCTGGAGCGCGTTGGGCTTGGCGACAAGGCGGATACATTCCCTTCCTTTCTGTCAGGCGGTCAGCAACAGCGCGCTGCGATTGCGCGTGCTCTTGCCGTTGATCCCAGCGTAATGTTGTTTGACGAGCCAACCAGCGCGTTAGATCCAGAACTTGTTGGTGAAGTACTGACCGTAATTCGCGATCTGGCGGCCGAGGGCCGAACCATGTTGCTGGTCACGCATGAGATGAAGTTTGCGCGCGAGGTTGCGACCCATGTTGTGTATCTTTTCGAAGGAAAGATCGAGGAACAGGGGCCACCCGACGAACTTTTCGACAATCCAAAATCCGCAAGGCTGCAACAATTCCTAAAATCAGTCGGCTGAACAAACAAAATATCAAACAGGGAGAATATCAATGAAAAACAAAAAGCTAATCGTGGCCGCTTTGGCTGCTGCTGTGCTTTCGGCTGGAACGGCTGGCGCAGATGAAGTCAAGATCGGGATCGCAGCCGAGCCTTATCCGCCGTTCGCATCGCTGGATGCCTCTGGCAAATGGGTCGGTTGGGAGATCGAGGTTATTGATGCGGTCTGTGCCGCCGCCGAGCTTGAGTGTGTGATCACTCCGGTTGCGTGGGACGGTATCATCCCATCACTGACCGGTCAGCAGATTGATGCCCTGATGGCGTCGATGTCGATCACCGAAGAGCGCATGAAAACGATCGATTTCAGCGATCCTTACTACAACACTCCGGCCGTTATCGTCGCCGACAAGTCGATGGACATTGAACCGACACCAGAATCTCTGGCCGGTAAGATCATCGGCATTCAGGCGTCCACGATCCATCAGGCCTATGCCAATGAGCATTTCAAAGATGCCGCAGAAATCCGGGTGTATCAGACTCAGGACGAAGCCAACCAGGATCTGTTCGCCGGCCGTATCGACGCGACCCAGGCCGACAGCATCGCCATGGCGGATTTCGTCTCATCTGACACCGGTGCCTGCTGTGAAATCAAAGGCGCGGTCGAAAATGACGTCTCGATCCTAGGTCGCGGCGTCGGCGCGGGTGTCCGCAAGGGCGATGACGCGCTGCGTGAAAAGCTGAATGCGGGTATCGCGGCAATTCTTGCCGACGGCACGCATGACGAAATCACCTCGCGCTATTTCACAGCCAGCATCTATAGCGAGTAAGGTTCGCCGTGGAAGCTATCCTCGAAAGCCTGGGTTTGGCCCAAAGCATGGAGTTGCTTGCCCTTAGTCCTCCGGGATGGGGCGGCAACCTTCTGCGTGGCCTCGCTAACTCGTTGCAGATCGCTTTTGGAGCGTTCGGGTTCGGGTTGATCATCGGGCTTTTCGGGGCCTATGGAAAACTATATGGCGGGCCGGTCACACGTGACCTGCTCGGCATATATACGACAGTGATGCGCGCCGTGCCTGAGCTGGTGCTAATCCTTATCCTGTATTACGTCGGTACAGACCTGATCAACCAGGCATCGCAGGCAATGGGATATGGCCGAGTCGAAATCAGCGGCGTTGTCGCCGGTATATGGGTTTTGGGCATTGTTCAGGGCGCCTATGCGACCGAGGTCCTCAGGGGGGCGATTCAAGCGGTTCCTACTGGTCAGATCGAAGCCGCCCGTGCCTATGGCATGCCCTCTCTTTTGCTCATGCGGCGGGTGACAATTCCCGCGATGATGTCTTTTGCCACGCCTGGATTGGCCAATCTGTGGCTGATTGCAACCAAAGATACAGCCCTTCTGGCCATTGTCGGATTTAGCGAATTGACGCTGGAAACCCGTCAGGCTGCTGCCAGTACGCGCGCCTATTTCACCTTCTTCCTTGCTGCAGGTGCCTTGTACTTGATCGTCACGCTTTGTTCCGGTGTCGTGTTCGCGCGTATCGAGAAATGGGCCCGTCGTGGGCAGCCTTCGTTGAAGGGAGGAAGCCGATAATGGACTGGCGAGCACTCATGCAGCCGCATCGGATCGTGCTGATGGCACTTTTTGCTGCTTTCGTTATCTGGTGCGCCATCTCACTGCGCTGGGATTGGATTCCAACCTATGCGCCCCTGGCACTTGAAGGTCTGTGGAGAACCATCTGGCTGTTGGCCGTCACCTGTGTGCTTGGGTTCTTGCTGGCTGTTCCGCTGGGCCTCGCTCAGGCGATTGGGCCCTGGTATCTGTCGGCACCGGCGCGGGTGTTCTGCACGATCATTCGTGGCACGCCCATCCTTTTGCAGATCTGGCTGCTATACTATGGGCTTGGATCGCTTTTCCCTCAGATTCCATGGATACGCGGCAGCGAGCTGTGGCCCTATCTGCGACAGGCTTGGCCCTATGCGGTTCTGGCCCTGACCTTGTCGTACGCAGGCTACGAGGGCGAAATCATGCGCGGTGCCTTTGCCAGCGTTAAGAAGGGTCAACTCGAAGCGGCGCAATCCTTTGGCATGCCTCGGTTTACCATGTTCCGCAGGATCTGGCTGCCTCAGGCCATTCGCAGCGTGCTGCCGACACTAGGCGGTGAGACGATCCTACAGCTGAAAGCAACCCCGCTGGTGGCGACGATAACAGTGGTTGAGATCTACGCTGTGTCGTCAAGAATTCGGGCGGACACCTTTGTTGTCTATGAGCCGCTGCTGCTGTTGGCACTGATCTATCTGATCATTGCAGGCATTATCACACTGATCTTCCGCCGTATTGAGCTGCAGGTCCCTGCCCGGTAACGCAACGCCGGACACCTAAGAAACCTGACACCTAGTCAGAATCCTGACTGCCAGCGCCTTTACCTTGCTTAACAGCGGGCGGCTGGCTTTGACACGTCGACTGAACGCACCGAAGGCGTCGCGAATTTCGGCCTAAAAAGAATGAAATCCAATCACTTGGTGCGGTCGAGAAGACTCGAACTTCCACGGGTGTTACCCCACAGCGACCTCAACGCTGCGCGTCTACCAATTCCGCCACGACCGCACTGCAAGTGACTTGGTAGGGGGCGTATAGACGCTGATGATCAAGATGTGAAGAGGCAAAAATCACGGTGGTTTGAATTCCCTTTCCGCGTACTTATCTTTAGCAGGTTGTCGTTCAAATGACCTCGTCAGGAGCCCTGCCATGACCTCGCCCGACCCTCGCCCCATCGTTCAGATCGACATAGTCTCGGATGTGGTTTGCCCCTGGTGCATTGTTGGATATCGGCAGTTGGATCAGGCGCTAAAACAGCAAAATATTCTGGCAAAGCTGCGCTGGCATCCGTTCGAATTGAACCCAAACATGGCGCCCGAAGGTCAGAACCTGCGCGAGCATATCGCCGAGAAATACGGCTCCTCGACGGAACAAAGCCAGATGATGCGGGATCGATTGACGCAAATCGGGACTGACCTGGGCTTTACCTTCGCCTTTGACGACGACAGCCGCATCATAAACACCTTTGCCGCGCATCAGCTTCTTGACTGGGCCGAGGCTCAGGGTCGCCAGCATCCACTGAAGCTGGTCTTGTTCGAGGCCTATTTCACCAAGCAAATGGACGTTTCGAATATTAAAGTTCTGCTTGAGGCCGCGGAAACTGCCGGTCTGGATCGGAATGCTGCGCGCAGGGTGCTTGAATCGGGTGCTCATGCCGCGCCGGTTCGAGAGAAGCAGCAATACTGGACCAGCCGTGGCATTTCCGGCGTGCCCTCAATGGTGTTTGGCGGAAAGTATCTGCTGACCGGAGCGCAGGGGGCGGACACCTATGCGCAGGTCCTGCAGCGCTGTTTGACCGAAGCGGCCTAGGTCTTTCCATCCATGCATCCAGCCGCTAAGGAGCCGACATGGAATGGAAGATTACTGACGGATTGACCGACTATGATGAGGCCATCGCCTTTATGGAGGCGCGCGTGGCCGATATCGCGGCGGGTGAGGCGGATGAGTGTATCTGGCTACTTGAGCACCCTGCCCTGTACACAGCGGGCACTTCAGCCAAGGTCGAAGACCTGAAAGACCCGGACAGATTTCCAGTCTATACGTCAAAACGCGGTGGTGAATACACCTATCATGGTCCGGGGCAGCGCGTTGCTTATGTCATGCTGGACCTGAACAAACGCGGCAGGGATCTGCGCAAGTTTGTAAAGCAGCTTGAGAATTGGGTGATCGCAGCTTTGGACGAGTTCAACGTGACCGGGCAAATCCGCGACGGCCGTGTTGGTGTCTGGGTGCAACGGGATGACAAGCCGCTGACGCCAGCAGGCGAAAAAGCCGAGGACAAAGTCGCGGCGATCGGCCTGCGATTGCGTAAATGGGTCAGCTTTCACGGCATCTCGATCAATGTCGAACCGGATTTGAGCCATTTCTCTGGGATCGTACCCTGCGGCATCTCGAACCATGGCGTGACTTCTCTGGTCGATCTGGGTCTTCCGGTCGCGATGGATGATGTGGACAACGCGCTTAGAAAAACCTTCGCTGAGGTTTTTGGACCCTCGGGGGCGGATTAACTCGGATCACGAATCGAAAAACAGCCCGGCACCGACTACAATCCTGCCGTCAGATCCGCTCTGTTTCAAAATTTGGAAACAATTCCCGATTGGTCCGTCTGGTTTCCGACGGAATCTAGTTAAATTTCACAAATATGAATACTTGGGTCCCATTAACGCCTAGTATGGATTTACCGTTCTAGAGTGAGTGGTGTGTTAAGCCGGTGATCGCAGGTATACTCTGGGAAAACAGGTAAGTGTTTTGGTTACGAGTCTGCCGTTCCGACCCCAAATCGGAACGGCAATTTCTTTTTTAGTGCTCGTGTTTGTCATGTCCAAACCGGGCCGGATGGCCACAAACCTCTTCCCCACTTTCAATTTCAAGCGTTGCATGGCCGATCCCGAACTGATCCTGCAGCGCATTCTTGATGGTTGTGGAAAGCCACCTGGCATCTTCGTCTGCGTGGCTGGTCGCAACCACATGTGCAGTCAGGGCAGGTTCATGCTCCTGCATACTCCACAGATGAACGTGATGGACCGAAACAACGCCCTCGGTGGCCTCGATCATCGAAGCGACCTCTTCTGGGTCAAGGTCGGATGGTGCACCCAACATCAAGACGTGAATGGTTTCGCCAATTTCAGATTTCACATGCCAAAGGATGTAGACCGAGATCAGAATAGTTACGGCAGGATCCACCCATGTCCAGTTG
The DNA here is from genome assembly GCF_059611825.1 of Ruegeria sp. CDSA221. Lineage (NCBI taxonomy): Bacteria > Pseudomonadati > Pseudomonadota > Alphaproteobacteria > Rhodobacterales > Roseobacteraceae > Ruegeria > Ruegeria sp. CDSA221. Next base: position 18,359 of record NZ_JBXWPK010000006.1, on the reverse strand, counting down.
AACACGATGACCAAGGTTCCGGCGACGATCACTGCCAACGAGCCCAATGCATCTGCCACATTGTGCAGAAAGGCCGCCCTGATATTCATACTGTCCTTTGCCATCGAATAGGTCAGGGCAGCCGTGATCAGATCGACGATCAGGGCCAGCGCTGCGATCCAGACGACGATCCAGCCATTAACCGGTTCGGGCTCGATAAACCGCATGACACCTTCGTACATCAGATAAACGGCAAGAACGACAAGAGTGGTGTAGTTAACAAGAGCGGCCACAACCTCTGCCCGGCCATAACCAAAGCTCATCCTTGGATCTGCCGGGCGTCGCGCAATCTTACGAGCGAAAAACGCGATGATCAGCGCGATGGCATCTGAAAAATTGTGCAAGGCATCTGCGATCAAGGCCAGTGAGCCAGACAAAATGCCCCCCACTATTTGTGCAAGCGTCAATACCAGATTGACGCCGATCGCTCCGACCACCCTCCGGTCACCGGCATTCGGATCAATGTGAGAGTGGGTGTGGTTATGTGACATGGCTGATCAGATCCTTGTTTTGAACTGCCATCTTATGTAATTCCTCTAGTCACTAGAGGTTCAAGAGGCAAAAAGCACAAAATGTACTCAATCGGAGATTTGTCGCGGCAAACCGGGGTCAAGGTGCCCACGATCCGTTTCTATGAGGAAAAAGGCTTGTTGGCCAAACCGTATCGGACGGCGGGCAATCAGCGCAGATATGACGAGACTGCTCTGAAACGCCTCCAATTTATCCGCCACTCGCGTGATCTGGGCCTGCCTTTGCCGGATGTCGAGGCGTTGCTTTCTTTGGAAGGGGCGCAGGGGGCGGATCTGGACCATGTTCATGAAATCGCGGATCGTCAGCTGACTGAACTGCGCAACCGGATAACATTGCTGCGCAGCCTTGAGGCCGAACTGGAACGCATCACAGCCGCCTGTGACGGCACCCACGACCATGTATGTGAAGTGCTGAACGCGTTTGGCGACCATAGCAAATGCCTTGGATCGCACTGATCCTGTAGCGGGTGATCAGGCCAGCGCGTCTTTGATTTTACCGGCGTTTTTAGCGATCAGGTCAAAATCACCCATATTGCCCGGTGGTCGCATCGAAACGCCTTCGTGCCGCGGCAGAACGTGGAAATGCAGATGAAACACTTCTTGCCCACCTGCAGCCTCGTTGAACTGTTGGATGGTGACACCATCCGCACCAAACGCCGCTTTCACCGCCTGCGCCATCTTCTGAACCGTTGAGATCACAGAAGCAAGCTGTTCTGGGCTGGCATCCAGCACGTTGCGACAAGGCGTTTTCGGGATCACCAGCATATGCCCGTCCGTGCGCGGCATGATGTCCATGAAGGCCAGTGTGTCGTCGTCTTCATAGACCCGGTTTGCAGGGATTTCACCACGCAGGATCTTGGCGAAAATGTTATCGGGATCATAGGCAGACATACTCGGCCTCCGTTTGGACGTTTTTCATGAGGTGTTTGTGCGGTGCCGCACCTTGGCGGTCAAGACGCAATGCACATGCGATCAGAGCGACAAAGGTGTTTCCAGAAAATCGCGGTATACCCTGTCCCGATGCAACAGCAAACCTGCCGAAAGAGTATCCCTTACAGGATCGGGTATATGCTCGAAAACCTTTCGGGTACTCAGCCGCATAGCACACAACTCTTCCGGCAACGGTGCGAACAAAGCCATGAAGGCAGCGCAATAAATATCTGCTGCAGTGAGCGTGTTGCCAAACAGAAAATCACCACTTTCTGTGAGCTTGCTACTGACGCGTTTCAATATCCCATCAGCGCGATCGGCAGCCATTTCACCTGCTTCTGTATCATAGCCGTATTTCTTGCCAAGATAGTCGGCAATCTTGGGATGGAACCCACCTTCTTGGCCTCGCATACCAGCATGGATTTGCTGAAGCCGCCTTTGCCAACCCAATCCATTTGGGGCCGCAAGTAAGTCAATGAAGGCGAGAATGTCGGGCGCCATTGATGCTGGCAACAAATCTGGTTCAGGCGCGATTCGTTGTGCCAAGGCGACAATATCGGCCGTTTCGGAAAGCGGTACTTCATCTTTCCAGAACACAACCGGTGCGCTGTCCGTTTGCGCCCAGATGGTCTGCGCCCGGTCCTGATGGTCAAGATAAACTGGCAGCCAAGGCAGACGCTTAACGTGAAAAATACCCTTTGCGGCTTCGCTCCAAGGGCTTGGCACACCTCCGACAACGATCATGCGTAGCCCGGTGGCCGCCTGAGCCTTTTCGGTCGTCACGTAGTTCAGAACCATCCGGTCTCCTCCATTTGCCGAAAGTTGTGCTCTTTTTCGAAGCCCTGCAACCGGCACCCGCGACAATTAATCTTGATCCAGATCAAACTCGACCATTGAAGGTCGCCCCCACGCAATCTAAAACCAGCAGGAATCCCGCGCGTTGGAGAGGTCCGACAGCGCGGTGTAGTTGCAACAGGAGGCACCTAATGGCAGACGCAGCCATTCATGGTCACGACCATGAAGACCAGCGCGGGTTCTTTACCCGCTGGTTCATGTCGACCAACCACAAGGACATCGGGATTCTGTACCTGATCGTCTCGGCCCTGGCCGGTCTAATCTCGGTTCTGATGACTGTTATCATGCGGATCGAATTGATGGAGCCCGGGGTACAGCACATGTGCATGGAAGGGTTCCGCTTGTTCGGCAGCGGTGCCGAGCTCTGCACTCCGAACGGGCATCTGTGGAACGTGATGATCACCTACCACGGTGTTCTGATGATGTTCTTCGTGGTCATCCCTGCCCTATTCGGCGGATTTGGCAACTATTTCATGCCGTTGCAGATTGGCGCGCCGGACATGGCGTTCCCGCGAATGAACAACTTGTCCTTCTGGCTCTATGTCGCCGGTACTTCGCTGGGCGTGGCCTCGCTGCTGAGCCCCGGTGGTAACGACCAGCTTGGTTCGGGCGTCGGCTGGGTTTTGTACCCGCCGCTGTCGACGAGCGAGGGCGGCATGTCCATGGACCTTGCGATCTTTGCCGTGCACGTATCGGGCGCCTCCTCGATCCTCGGCGCGATCAACATGATCACCACCTTCCTGAACATGCGTGCCCCGGGCATGACCCTGTTCAAGGTGCCGCTGTTCAGCTGGTCGATCTTCATCACTTCGTGGCTGATTCTTCTGTCGCTGCCGGTTTTGGCAGGTGCGATCACCATGTTGCTAATGGACCGCAACTTTGGTTTCACCTTCTTTGATCCGGCCGGTGGTGGTGATCCGATCCTGTATCAGCACATCCTGTGGTTCTTTGGCCACCCAGAAGTGTACATCGTGATCCTACCTGGATTTGGCCTTATCAGCCACATCATCGCGACCTTCTCGCGCAAGCCAGTCTTCGGTTACCTGCCGATGGTTTGGGCACTTATTGCGATCGGTGTACTGGGCTTTGTCGTGTGGGCACACCACATGTACACAGTCGGCATGTCGGTCCAACAGCAAGCCTACTTCATGCTGGCAACGATGGTCATCGCGGTTCCCACCGGCGTTAAAGTCTTCTCGTGGATTGCCACCATGTGGGGCGGCTCGATCGAGTTCAAGACACCGATGCTGTTTGCCTTCGGCTTCCTGTTCCTGTTCACCGTTGGCGGTGTGACCGGTGTGGTTCTGTCGCAGGCTGGTATCGACCGCGCCTATCACGACACATATTATGTGGTTGCACACTTCCACTATGTGATGTCGCTGGGCGCAGTGTTTGCGATCTTTGCTGGGATCTACTTCTACTTCTCCAAGATGACAGGCCGTCAGTATTCAGAGTTCTGGGGCAAGGTTCACTTCTGGCTGTTCTTCATCGGCGCCAACTTGACCTTCTTCCCGCAGCACTTCCTGGGTCGTCAGGGCATGCCACGTCGCTACATCGATTATCCTGAAGCGTTCGCGCAGTGGAACTATGTCTCGTCGATTGGCGCCTTTGTATCCTTCGCCTCGTTCCTGCTGTTCTTTGGTATCGTGTTCTACGCCTTGTTCCGTGGCGCACGTGAGACCCGGAACAACCCGTGGAACGAATACGCGGATACGCTGGAATGGACCCTGCCCTCGCCGCCGCCCGAACACACGTTCGAGCAGCTGCCCAAGCAAGAAGACTGGGACAAGGGCCACGCGCACTGATCCCTCTGAACCAACAGAAAACCCCGCCAAGTTGGCGGGGTTTTTCATTTCTAAGTGGCGTGCCACCGGAAATTCGCCAGATCGGTCAAAATAGGGTACTCTGGTAAAGGCAAAACAATCGGCAACCCCGAGGGTTCATATGCCCGATCTTGATTTCTGGTACTCTATCGGAAGCACCTACAGCTTTCTGACGATCATGCGTCTGGACGATTGGTGTTCTGAACACGATGCGTCCGTCACATGGCGGCCGTTCAATGTACGCACAGTGATGTCGCAGCAGAAGAACATCCCCTTTGCAGGGAAACCCGTCAAATCCGCCTATATGTGGCGCGACATTGAGCGTCGGGCGGCTAAGTACCATATGCACGCCCAGCTTCCTGCGCCCTACCCCATTTCTGACCTTGCCTTGGCAAATCAAGTAGCGCTGTTGGGAATGGAAGAAGGCTGGGGCAAGAACTTTACGCAAATTCTATATCGGATCTGGTTCGAAGAAGGTGTAGAGGCCGGTAGCGAAACCGCCCTGTCCGAAGCGCTACACCGCAGTCAGCAAGATCCCCGACTGATCCTGTCCCGCGCGCGCAGCCCCGACATTGTCGCCGCACTTGAGGCGGAAACACTACGCGCAATTAAGCTGGGCATTTTTGGCGCCCCAAGCCTGGTTGTGGGGAACGAAGTCTTTTGGGGGGATGATCGGCTGGACGATGCCCTTTCGTGGGCCCGCGTCGGGCACGTCATCTGAATTTTCAGCGTCGACTCGGACACTCTTTGAGCTATCTTCCGACCATGCCCTACAGATGGAATCAAACCACCACTTCAGAACTTGAATTGCGCCTGTGGCCGCATAACTCACTGCCGCGTCATTGGGCGGTGCGAGTTGTGTTTGGGGTCTTTCTGTTCGGGCTGATCCCACTTTTGGCCGTGCTTGGCTCGGCCTTGCTTTGGGGGTTGCTGCCCTTCCTGCTGCTAACAGTTATTGGCCTTTGGCTGGCGCTCCGGTCAAACTATCGGGCCCGTAGCATATTCGAAGTCCTGACTCTGACCGGGACACAGGCGCATCTGATACATCATGACCCGCGACAGGGGCAGCAGGAATGGGCCTGTAATCGCTATTGGGCCCGCCCCGAGATCCATCAGAGCGGCGGCCCGGTTCCGAACTACGTCACCCTCAAGGGTGAAGGTCGCGAAGTCGAAATCGGCGCATTCCTGTCCGAGGAAGAGCGGATTGCGCTTTACGATGACCTCAAAGAAAAACTGCGCGAACCAGTCGCGCAGTAAACTTTCAGCATGTCACGGCAGTCAGCCGCTGGCAGCCGCACAAAGCTGATCTTTGACCATGGGCCCAACTTTCCCAAAGTCCATCTGGCCAGTATAGCGTGTCTTGAGCTCGCCCATGACCTTGCCCATATCCCGGATCGACCCGGCACCAGTGGCCGTAATCGCTGATTGGATGGCTTTCGTCACCTCATCGTCGTCCAGTTGCTCGGGCAGGAATTCTTCTATGACTTCTATCTCGCGCAGTTCACGCTCCGCCAGATCGAGGCGTCCACCCTCTTCGTAAGCACGCGCACTTTCCTTACGCTGCTTGGACATTTTCCCTAGAATTTCAAGAACTTCGGCATCACCGCAACCCTTGGCTTCCTCGTTGACCGCAGCACGAGACGCGATATCCCGGTCCTTGATTGCTGCATTGATCAGACGTAGGGTCGACAGACGCTCGGCGTTCTTGTCTTTCATTGCTTGCTTCAGGGCGGAATTCACCCGTGATCGCATATCCATTTAGTTTGTCCATCCCCATGACAAAAGGAACCTCGACCATATCGAAACAAAAAGCGTGATACAACCGGGGGCCTCAACATCTAAGTCATTGATATTGCTCAATAGCCCAAAAATTGAACACACTTGACCCAAGCGCATAACCCCCTTAGGTATGCGCCGATTTACCCTGCAGGAGAGTCGCGCTATGGCCCAGAACGCCCCGTCCAAGCCCACCGCATGTCTGGCTTTGGCCGATGGAACACTGTTCTACGGGGTCGGTTTCGGCGCCACAGGCCAGACCGTGGCCGAGCTGTGTTTCAACACCGCAATGACTGGCTATCAAGAGATCATGACCGATCCTTCTTATGCCGGGCAGATCGTGACCTTCACTTTCCCTCATATCGGAAATGTTGGCGTGAACCCCGAGGATGACGAAACCGGTGATCCTGTCGCGGCCGGAATGGTCGTCAAATGGGACCCAACCGAACCGTCCAGCTGGCGGTCTGCAGAAGAGCTGAAATCATGGCTTGCCCAGCGTGGGCGTATTGCCATTGGCGGTGTCGATACCCGCCGGTTGACCCGCGCAATTCGCCAGCAAGGCGCACCTCATGTGGCATTGGCCCATGATCCTGAGGGCAATTTTGACATCGAAGCTCTGGTTTCGGCTGCGCGTGGCTTTGCCGGGCTTGAAGGTATGGATTTGGCCAAGGAAGTGACTTGTGCGCAAAGCTATCGCTGGGATGAGATGCGTTGGGCCTGGCCAGATGGCTATAAACGGCAAGAGGCCCCAGTACATAAGGTTGTGGCACTGGATTTCGGGGCAAAGCGCAATATCCTGAGATGCCTTGCCTCGACCGGGTGCGATGTCACTGTGCTGCCCGCAACGGCCACCGCGGCTGAGGTTCTGGCCCATAGTCCCGACGGCGTATTCCTGTCCAATGGCCCCGGTGATCCAGCGGCTACGGGTGAATACGCAGTACCGATGATCAAAGAGGTATTGGACACCACCGACCTACCCGTATTCGGGATTTGCCTTGGTCATCAGATGCTTGCGCTGGCCCTTGGCGGTCAGACTGTCAAGATGAATCACGGCCACCACGGGGCGAACCACCCGGTAAAAGATCTCGAGACTGGGAAGGTGGAAATAACGTCTATGAACCATGGGTTTGCGGTAGACGCTCAAACCCTTCCCGACGGTGTCGTTGAGACTCATCGTTCGTTGTTTGATGGTTCAAACTGCGGAATTCGCATGACGGATCGACCGGTCTATTCGGTACAGTACCACCCAGAGGCATCTCCGGGCCCACAAGACAGCTTCTACCTGTTCGAGCGGTTCTCGCATGCGATGGCCGCCCGGAAGGCACAGGCATAATCATACAGTCTTAACGGCCTATTAACCTTAATCGCTCCACCCTGACGCAGATTACCATGTCTGGGTTGATTGAATGGTTGAACTGAACCTGCAGCATTTCGCATCGGCCGCGCCGATTTCTGCAACGGTGCGCAAGCCTTTGGGGGCTTGCCTGATCGACCGCGGGCTACTTTCGAACCATCAGTTGCAAAAAGCCCTGCACCTGCAATCCAGACAAAATGTTGCACTGGGCGAAATCCTGGTCGGCGAAGGCTGGGTAGATCGGTCCGAGGTTCTGACGGCGCTGTCTGAACAAACAGGATTGCAGATCGCGGACCTGGATCTGCATCCACCAAATCCGGACCTTTGCAAAACCCGCCCCGCCAGCTTTTGGCTGGATCACAACATCATTCCCTGGATGCGCATCGGTCCCATTCTGCTGGTCGCTACCGCCAATCCCGATCAATTCGACGCAGTTCGCAAGCAGTTGGCAAAGGAAAAGCAAACGATCATACCCGTGCTTGCCGATGCGGACCGGATCGACGATGCAATCGCCAGCATTTTCTCGGAAAGCCTTGCTGAAAAGGCTGAAACCCGTGTGGCAATAGCTCAGAGTTGCCGATCCTGGACTCGGCACTCGCGTATTGGGCCGATTGCCATAGTGCTTGGCCTCGCCACACTGTTCCTGGCGCAACCCATTCCGGGGCTGCTGGCTCTGGTCGTTTTGGCCGTAACGTCGCTTGTATTATTCCTGACATTGCGACTGGCGGGATTGCTCTCGTTTCTGTGTTACAAAGGAAAACGCCACAGTCAGACCGCCACCACGCTTCCTCTTCGACTGCCTCGCGTTTCCATTATGGTCCCTTTGTACGAAGAGCGAGAGATTGCTGGCGCTCTGATCCGCCGATTGCGACGTCTGACATATCCCAAAGCTCTTTTGGACGTCATTCTGGTTTTGGAAGAAACGGATATGGTAACCCGTGCAACCCTGGCCAAAATCGAGCTGCCCTGTTGGATCCGCACGATCGAAGTACCGGCACTAAGCGGGCTGACGACAAAACCGCGCGCGATGAACTATGCGCTGGATTTCTGCCGTGGTGACATTCTAGGCGTTTGGGATGCCGAGGACGCCCCTCTTCCCGATCAAATCGAACGCATCGTCGGACATTTCACCCAAGCCAGTGAAGACGTCGTCTGCTTGCAAGGCGTTCTGGATTATTACAACCCGCGCACCAACTGGCGGTCTCGCTGCTTTACCATCGAGTATAACAGTTGGTTTCGGGTCATTCTGCCTGGCATTGCCCGGTTGGGACTGGTGGTTCCACTTGGTGGTACAACCTTTTTCTTTCGTCGCGAAAAGCTGTTGGAACTGGGCGGTTGGGATGCCCATAATGTGACCGAAGACGCGGATCTGGGCGTCCGCCTCAGCCGCGCGGGTTATCGGACCGAGATGGTTGATACCGCCACTTTCGAAGAAGCAAACTTTCGGGCCTGGCCTTGGGTCAAACAGCGTTCACGATGGCTCAAGGGCTTTATGGTCACATATCTTGTCCACATGCGCGCGCCGATCCATCTGCTGAAAGAGCTGGGTGTGCTGCGCTTCCTTGGGCTTCAGGCGTTTTTTCTGGGCACCGTCGGACAATTCCTGCTGGCCCCGGTTTTGTGGCTGTTCTGGCTTACCACATTCGGATTGGCCAGCCCGCTGGATCCCGTCATTCCGGGCAAGGTCATGACCATACTGATAGCTCTATTCGTATTTGCAGAGATCACGAATGTGACCATCGGGATACTGGCTGTCTCTGCCCGTGAAAGACGGTTTCTGATGCCGTGGGTGCCGACAATGCCGTTGTATTTCCCCTTGGGTGTGCTGGCAGCTTACAAAGCCCTTTGGGAATTGGCTATCAACCCGTTCTTCTGGGACAAAACCCAACACGGTCAAGCTAGTGAAGAAGCCTTCGACATGTGACCGTCAGCTTTCGCGACGAACCGCATCCTGCTTGAGACGCGTCATGAAAGCGACCGAGATATGCTCTTTCAACGCACGTTCCGCGGCTTGCTCGTCACGGGCGGCAATAGCCTCGACGATGCCTTTGTGTTCACTTTGCGCGATCTCACCGCGCCCGGAAACCGCAAGCGATGTCGTTGCCATCAAGGCCATTGTACGGTGCACAAGGTTCAGCTGTTGCACCAAATAGCGGTTGTGCGAGGCCAGATGGATCTGTTCGTGAAACCGCCGGTTCGCCCGAGACAGGGCGTTTGGATTGTCCACCAGCGCATCATCTTCGGCAACCATTTCCTGCAGCACCTTGATCTCTTCCTCGGTCGCGTGCTTGGCGGCCAAACTTGCAGCGAGACCTTCAAGTTCACGGCGAACGACATATAGCTCTGCCATCTGATTGTGGTCCAATGAGGCCACAATCAGCGAACGCCCGTCGCGTTCAAGCAAGGATTGGGTCTCTAACCGCTGCAATGCCTCGCGGATTGGCGTGCGCGAAACACCGAACCTTTCGGCCAGCTCGCTTTCGACCAGCCTGTCACCGGGCTTGTAGATGCCCACATCAATCGCTTCGAGAATAAGGCTGTAGGCGTCGCTGTTGGACTGCTTGGATTGGGGCATCTTTTGTTTTTCTCCTCGTTCGGACATGTCTATCCGTCTGCAGTGCGCACAATCAAGTACTGCATTGAAAACCTGCGCCGCGCGGCTTAAACGGCAGGCATGGTCAAACCTGCCTTCAGCCATGTCTCCCAATGGGTGTTCGATCTTGACAACACCCTGTACCCGCCGCATATGCGCCTGTTCGATCAGATCGAGGTGCTGATGACGGATTATGTGGTCCAGGCCATCGGCGTCGACCGGGCCGAGGCCGACCGGCTGCGATCCCATTACTGGCGCGAATATGGCACCACGCTGGCCGGGCTGATGGCCGAACATGATCTGGATCCCGACCCTTACCTGCATGCCGTGCATCAGGTGGATATGAGCCATATGGACCCGGACGTGGATCTGGCGGCACATATTCGTGCTCTGCCCGGGCGCCGCATTGTCTATACCAATGGCAGCGCGCCCTATGCCGAACGCGTCCTTGCGGCGCGTGGCCTCAGCGGTTTGTTCGATGCCATCTATGGGGTTGAGCATGCGGGATACCGTCCTAAACCCGAAAAGGCCGCATTCCAGGCCATCTTTGCGCAAGACGGAATCAAAGCAGAAAAAGCGGCCATGTTCGAAGACGATCCGCGCAATCTGGCGGCCCCGCATGAGATGGGGATGCGCACGGTTCATGTCGCGCCCGAACCGCACATGGCCGATCACATCCACCACCATACAGACGACCTGACCGCCTTTCTGGCCCGCCTGCGATAGGCTGTCACACTGCGACGATCTGCACGTACTGCGACCCGGGTGCCGCCCCTATATCCCAACTGCGACGAACAGAACGGAGACCCAGATGTCCGCAATCGAAATGCCCCCGCGCTTACCCATCTGGCAGCGCCTGCTATTTGCTGTTCCTCTGTTTGGCTGGATGGCGCGCGATGCGGCCGATGCAGATGGGGACGACTGGTATTACACCGCTGCCGCCATCTTCAGCATGTGGGGCTGTTCAGTGATGCTGTTTGGCTTGCCGGGCTTGTATATCCCCGCCGTCGTGATGGTGCCCGTGATATTCCTGATCCTCATCCTGATCTCGCGCGGCTGACCTGCGAGACAGGATGTCACTTGGCGCGGGAAGTCGAACCGCTCTAGGGTCGGGTCAGAACCAAAGAGGGCGCCATGAACGACCAGTGTGACATCCTGATTTCCGGCGGCGGAATTGCCGGTTTGACCGCAGCGGCGGCCCTTGGCGCGGCTGGATTCAATGTGGTCTGTGTTGATCCTACCCCACCTGTGACCCAGCGGGACGTGGACGGATCGGATTTACGGACCACCGCGTTTTTGCAACCAGCCCACGGTCTTTTGGAACAATGCGGGCTGTGGGAAAAACTCGACGCGCATGCCGCCCCTCTTCAGATCATGCGGATTGTGGATGCAGGCGGAGATGTGCCCGAGCCGCGCGTGGTGCGCGACTTCAATGCCGCGGATATCTCGGACCAGCCCTTTGGTTGGAACCTGCCAAACTGGCTCTTGCGGCGCGAAATGGTGGCCCGTCTCGCTGAACTGCCCAATGTCGAATTTCGCCCCGGAACGGGCACGGTCAGCTTGTTCACCCGTACAGCCGAAGCCCGCGTTGGCCTGAGCGACGGGACGCGCATCCGCTGTAAACTGGTGATCGCCGCAGATGGTCGCAACTCGCCCATGCGAGAGGCCGCCGGGATCAACGTGCACACCACGCGCTATGGGCAAAAGGCGTTGGCCTTCGCGGTTACACACTCGATCCCGCATCAGAACGTCTCGACCGAGATTCACAGGTCCGGCGGCCCGTTCACGCTCGTTCCCCTGCCCGACTGGCAGAGTCAGCCCTCGTCCGCGATTGTTTGGATGGAGCGTGGCCCGCGCGCGGTAGAGCTGTTGAACACCGATCCGGAAAGCTTTGAAGCGCTGATGACCGAACGGTCCTGCGGGTTGTTCGGTCCGTTGAAACTGGCTTCACGCCGAACAATCTGGCCGATCATCAGCCAATCGGCAGAGCGCCTTTCGGGCGAACGCGTGGCCCTGATGGCCGAAGCCGCCCATGTCGTGCCCCCCATCGGTGCGCAGGGGCTGAACATGTCCTTGGGTGATCTGCGATGCCTGCTGGATTTGGCACAGGCCCGTCCCGAGGGCCTGGGTGACGCGCGGATGTTGGATGCCTATCACAAAGCGCGTCACACCGAGATCGAGGCCCGGGTCAAAGGTATCGACCTGCTGAACCGCGCCTCGATGATCGAAGCGCGGCCTTTACGGGACATACGTGCAATGGGGTTGAACGCGCTGTATTCGCTGCCGACCGTGCGCAAGACGCTGATGCAGATGGGCCTCGGCGTCCGCTAACGCCCGATTGTCACAAAACCTGGTCCAGCACGCGCTTTAGACGCGCGATTGTGCCGTCAACATCGTACAGCTTGTCCAGACCGAACAGGCCCAGACGGAAGGTGCTGAACCCGTCTGGCTCATCACATTGCAAGGGTACACCAGCAGCGATCTGCATGCCCAAGGCGGCGAATTTGCTGCCGCTCTGGATATTGGGATCCGAGGTATAGCTGACCACCACACCCGGCGCACCAAACCCATCGGCAGCGACAGAAACAATGCCCTTCTCCTTCAGCATTGCCCGTACACCCTCCCCCAATGCCCACTGGGCGTCACGCAGTTTGTCAAAGCCATAGTCTCGAGTCTCAGCCATCGTGTCGCGGAAGGCTTTCAGCGCATCTGTTGGCATCGTGGCGTGATAGGCGTGACCGCCATTTTCATAGGCTTGCATGATCTGACGCCATTTCTTCAGGTCGACGGCAAAACTGTCCGAAGTCGTCTCCTCCAGCCTTGCCTCAGCCTGTTCGGACAGCATGACAAGACCCGCGCAAGGCGATGCGCTCCACCCTTTCTGAGGGGCCGAGATCAGGACATCCACACCCGTCGCCTTCATGTCCACCCATGCGCAGCCCGAAGCGATGCAATCCAGAACCATCAGCGCCCCAACCTCGTGGGCTGCGGCTGCCATCGCCGAAATATAGTCGTCGGGCAGAAGGACCCCGGCCGCCGTTTCGACATGCGGCGCAAAGACAACATCCGGGCGCCCATCGCGGATCGTTTCGATGACTTCCTCGATCGGAGCAGGCGCAAATGGGGACGTTGCCGAGTTGCCGGTCTGGCGCGCCTTCAGAACTGTTGCCGACGCCGTCAACCCACCGGACTCGATGATCTGGCTCCACCGATAGGAAAACCAGCCATTCCTGACCACCAGAACATTGGCATTGCGGGCAAACTGGCGCGCGACTGCTTCCATTGCATAGGTACCACCGCCCGGGATAACGGCCACACCGTCAGCGTTGTAAACGCCTTTCAGCATCTCAGAGATGTCGCGCATCACATGCTGAAACTGAACCGACATGTGATTAAGCGAGCGATCGGTGAAGACGACCGAAAACTCCTCTAACCCATTGGGGTCAATTTTGTCCAAAAGCGGGGGCATTGGTATTCCTTTCAAATTCCACGAAACGAGCGGGTGTTCGCAACTTCGCTCACTGCCTCTCAGTTATTACTGAAAATTGACCCAACGGAACCCGGTTTCCTAAGAAAATTTTAACGCCTCAAAGGCCCTATCGACAACTAATGACGCCAAACAGTGTCAGCAACCCTTTACACCCCTACGTGTTTCTGACCAGATACATACACTTTGGAGAAGAAAGGTATTTTCACTCGTGACTGCGCATAAGCGGATCAGTTTTCAGTTTGTACGTGACGAAGTAAAACGACGAATAGAAACCAGAGTTTGGCCACAGGGGTCGGTGCTGCCGACAGAAACCCAGTTGGCAGAAGAATTTAATTGTGCCCGTGCCACGGTAAATCGTGCTTTGCGGGAACTGGCAGATCAGGGCTTCGTTGAAAGAAAACGTAAAAGCGGAACGCGGGTCAAAAAAGAACCCAGCAAACACGCAAAACTGGAGTTTTCCCTGACCCGACTGGATGTCGAGGGGCAGAACTCCACCTATCGTTATGCGCTGGTCGAGCGTAATATCGTCTCCAGCCCCGGATGGCTTGCCTCTCAGTTAAGCGTCTCGCAAGAAGCGCGTGTTTTGCATATTGTCTGCATGCACTATGCAGACAACCGGCCGTTTCAACTGGAAGAGCGCTGGATCAATATCGACGCAGTTCCAGAAGTGGAACATGCTGACCTCGACTCCAAAGGCCCGCATGAGTGGCTGTTGCACGCCGCCCCCTTCACCGATGCTGAAGTCGCCTTTTGCGCGATTTCGGCAGATGGACGGCTGGCTGAATTCATGGGGACAACCTCGGGGACGTCCATGATCCAATTAGAGCGCACGACATGGAAAGACGGGCAGCCTATTACCTTTGCGCGCATGACACATCATCCCGGATATTACATCCGTACCAGGTACTGAAACGGGCCTAGCCGATAGGCCCGGGTAGCCTCTCTTCGCTCAGTAATACATTGGCTTCGACATCTCCGGCCCCGGGCAAAGTCATTATCCGGCGGCGCAGAACACGTTCAAAGTCCGAGAGATCCCGTGCCACGACGCGCAAACGGTAATCATAGAGGCCCAACACATGTTCAACGGTTTGAACCTCGGGGATCGCACTGACGGCGCGTTCGAAATCTTCAAGGCTGACCTGACCTTTCCGCGCTAACTTGACCCCCAGAAAAACTGTCACCCCAAACCCCAACGCTTCTGCATTCAAACGCAGGTGGCGCCCCTTTATGATCCCCGTCGTTTCAAGCCTCCGGATACGGCGCCACATCGCGGGCTGAGACAGGCCGAATTTACGCCCCAAGGCACCTGCGCTTTGCGTTGCATCCTGGATCAGAGCGCGCAGAATTTTGCGGTCGAGCTCATCCAATTCGGTCATAGCGGCAGCACCTCATCGCTTTTTACCCGCGCGATATGCATCAATGCCTCGATATCTGCGATATGTGGCAAAGTCAGGATACGGTCACGATACAGCTGCTGGTAATGTGCCATATCCTTGGCAAGCACAGATAAGCGCACATCCACACGGCCCAAAAAGGTCTGAATCTCGATCACCTCGGGAACCTCGCGCGCGACACCCATGAACTCGTCGAATGCACGCGGTTGGGTCTTATCCAGCGTCACCCGCAATGAAACCTCGACTGCATATCCCAATGCGGCCCAGTCAATGATCGCCTCTTGGGCTTGAATAATCCCGGCCTCTTGCATTTTTTCGATACGCCGCCAGCAGACACTTGTGCTGATGCGACAAAGCTCGGCCAACTCAGCGGTTGTCAGCGTCGGGTCGGCCTGGAAATGACGCAGAAGCCTGCGGTCAACATCATCAAGCATGATTTTTTCTTTATTTCTGTACTTCAAGAATAGATACTCGAGTTATCCTTGATAATTCAAGGGTAACAGTATCGCTATCCTTGGAAAATCGCCTTAAAACCCACAGCAATCGAAACAGAAAGGACCAGCATCATGCGCGTCTATTACGATCGCGATTGCGACATCAACCTGATCAAAGACAAAAAAGTGGCCATCCTGGGTTATGGCAGCCAGGGTCATGCACACGCGCTGAACCTGCGCGACTCGGGCGCGAAGAATCTGGTCGTTGCCCTGCGCGAAGGCTCGCCTTCGGCTAGGAAAGCCGAAGCCGAAGGCCTGGCGGTCATGGGCATTGCAGAAGCGGCAGCCTGGTGTGATGTCATCATGTTCACCATGCCCGATGAATTGCAGGCCGAAACTTACAAGAAATACGTGCATGACAACATCAAGCCGGGTGCTGCGATTGCGTTCGCCCACGGCCTGAATGTTCACTTTGGCCTGATCGAACCGAAAGCAGGCGTAGACGTCATCATGATGGCCCCCAAAGGCCCCGGCCACACCGTCCGTGGTGAATACACCAAAGGTGGCGGCGTTCCCTGCCTTGTGGCCGTTGACACTGACGCAACCGGCAAAGCGCTGGAAATCGGTCTGTCCTATTGCTCGGCCATCGGTGGCGGCCGTTCGGGCATCATCGAGACCAACTTCCGCGAAGAATGCGAAACCGACCTATTCGGTGAACAGGCGGTTCTGTGTGGCGGTATCGTCGAGCTGATCCGCTGCGGCTTTGAAACTCTGGTCGAGGCTGGTTATGCACCCGAAATGGCCTATTTCGAGTGTCTGCACGAAACCAAGCTGATCGTGGACCTGATCTATGAAGGCGGAATCGCCAACATGGATTACTCGATCTCGAACACTGCTGAATACGGTCAGTACGTCACTGGCCCGCGCATCCTGCCTTATGAGCAGACCAAGAAGGCAATGAAAGAGAGCCTGTCGGACATCCAGAGCGGCAAGTTCGTACGCGACTTCATGCTGGAAAATGCTGTGGGTCAACCCACCATCAAAGCATCGCGCCGTTCCAATGACGAGCACCAGATCGAAGTGGTCGGCAAAAAGCTGCGGGACATGATGCCCTGGATTTCGGCCGGAAAACTGGTCGATCAGGAAAAGAACTGATCCTATCGTGACGCCGCCCCCCCGGGGCGGCGTCATTCATTTAATGGGCGTCAAAAATTTCTATCGACGGCCCGCCAACAATATCCACATGGGTATACATCGGGTTGGAATGCTGCTCGAACTGCACCGGCTTGTCGACAACCACCGAGGGCCATTTCCCGGGCTTCTGACAGAGGAAGATGTTGAGCAGCAAATGGCTGGGATTGATCCCCTGCGGATTGGCGATAACCAACATGGGCTCAACCCCTGGATTACCAACCGTGACAATGCCCGTCACAATCAACCTAGCGGGCCCCGGAGGCATCTTGTTGTTCCAAACATACCAATCTCGTGAAGCCACATCGTCTCCGGGCTGGCAAACAGCATTCACTTCTTTGTAGTCCATAATTTGTCTCCAAATTCTTTTTCCAATACCCCTACAATACCACACTCGCAGCTAATTGTGACGAAGCAGGCAATACCATGAGCGAACCCTCTGAAATCACCAACAAAAACTGGCTTATGGTCGCTGTACTTGGCTTCATCTGGGGCGGCACATTTATGGTCGTGGCCATCGCGCTCGAAGGGTACGGGCCCGTCACAGTAGCAACAGCGCGCACTACTCTGGGCGCGCTCACCCTTATACTGCTGATGGGGGCGACGGGTCGCAAATTGCCAACAACCACGCGGGGCCTTTGGCCCTCAATCATCGTGATCGGCATTCTGTCGACGGCCCTACCTTTTTTGCTTCTCAGCTGGGGCCAGCAATATGTTCCGTCCGCCTTTGCGGGCCTGTCGATGGCGGCCATCCCGTTGATGGTGTTGCCACTGGCACATTTCTTTTCGGATGAGCCCCTCAACGCGCGGCGTTTTGTTGGCGTATCACTTGGATTTGCAGGCGCGCTGGTGCTGATTGGCCCTGGCCTTGCACAGCTTGGTCAAGGTGCGGAACCACTGGCACAGCTGGCCTGTATTGGTGCTGCACTGTGCTATTCCTGCGCTTCTATATTCACGCGCAGATGCCCCCCGGTCGATCCGGTTGTTCTGGCTGCGCTCACTTTGCTGGTCGGCGCGGCGATCTTGTTGCCCATCATGCTGGTAACCGAAGGGGTGCCAAATTGGCATGGCGCACGGCCTAGCCTCGCCATAATCGCATTGGGCCTTGTTCCGACCGCCTTTGCCACGTTGTTGCGCGTCTCGATTATTCGCAGCGCCGGGTCTGTTTTTCTGACGCTGGTCAACTACCAAGTTCCGATATGGTCGATGGTATTTGGCGCGTGGATTCTGTCCGAGGCATTGCCGATACGGTTTTACGTTGCTCTGGCGATGATCCTGACCGGGCTAGCGATCAGCCAGTGGTTCAGCCTGCGCAGAATGCTGGCCGGTCGCTAGCCTGCAACCGCCGCGACCTCAGCAACGATACTGTCAACGACTTGGGCCAACAGCTGATCATCTTCACACTCCGCCATGACGCGGATCAGAGGTTCAGTGCCGGATTTACGGATCAGTAATCGGCCTTTTCCTTTCAGACGCTCTTCGGCATCCGAGATTGCGGCTTTCACACCAGCTGTTTCCAGCGGGGCCTGCCCCTCGCCATAGCGCACGTTCTTCAACAGTTGCGGTACTGTTTCGAACTGAACCGACAGTTCGGATGCGTTGCGCCCGGAATGTACCATTTCAGCCAGGAAATGCAGGCCCGCCATGAGGCCATCGCCTGTGGTGGCATAATCGCTCATGACGATGTGGCCAGATTGTTCACCACCCAGGTTGAAATCTCCTTCACGCATCCGCTCGACTACATAGCGGTCGCCTACGGCCGTTCTTTCAAGCCTGAGCCCTTGCGAACCGAGATGGCGTTCGAGACCAAGGTTGGACATGACTGTCGCGACCAAGGCGCCGCCGCGCAAGCGGTCTGCCTTGGCCCAAGAGGTCGCTAACAACGCCATCAACTGATCGCCGTCGGCCACGTGTCCGTGCTCATCCACGATCACAACCCGATCGGCATCA